>CAYSZK010000022.1:0-43533 GCA_964435495.1 uncultured Verrucomicrobiales bacterium | reverse complement strand
CCCGACCCCCCTGCGCCCGAGCCCTCTCCCAAACCTTCGCCGCCCGACCCGGCCCCGCCCGCCGCGGCCGCGCCGCCCGCCGAAGAAGGTTTCGAGCACGTGGTCCAACCCGGCCAGACCGTCTCCGCCATCGCGCGCGCCTTCCAGCAACAAGGCGTCAAGGTTTCCGCCGAGGAGATCATCAAGGCCAATAAACTCGGCCCGGATGCGCGCTTGCGCGTCGGCCAAAAGCTGTTCATTCCTAGGAGATAGCCATGCCCTGGACCCTCCGTAAGTTCGACTCCGGCCAGACCTTCCCCGACCGGTCATTCGAGGATATCATCCTTTGGGCCCGCTCCGCCCAGGTCAATCCCCTCGACGCCCTCTCCGAAGACGGCGCCACCTGGCGGCTCGCCCAGGATTTTCCCGAGTTGCAGATGGACTGGTCCGTCACCCTCGTCGATGGCGCCAGTTACGGCCCCACCAATATCCCCACGCTCCGCGAATTCGTGGATGCCGGCCTGCTCGCCTCCGATTCCTCCGCCACGCACAGGTCCACCGGCCAGGCCTCCACCGTTCTCGCGCTGCTCGGCGCCAGCGGCGAAGGACCCACGCTCGAACCCCTCCTCGAAATTCCGCCCGCCGAGGCCGCTCCCCCCGAAACCGTCCCCGCCAAGCCCGTTCCGCTCCCTCCGCCTTCGGCCCCGCCGCCCGTTCCCGCCGTCGCCGAAAAGCCCAAACTCAAGAAAAAGCAAACCGCCTCCGTCACCCTGGCCTCGCTCTTTGCCCGGCGCGGCAACGCCAGCCCCCAGAAAGCCACCGACGCCCCCACCAAGGCCGCCGCCGCCGCCGCGTCGGAAGTGCAAATCCAGCCGCTCCCCGCCCCCGCCAATCCACCCCCTCCCCCACCCAGGGGCGCCATGCATCCCTCCTTCGACAGCGAAGTTATTGTCCGCCGGTAGGCCCTTCGGCCCAAAAGGAATCGCCGGGAATCGCCGATTGGCAATCGGCAATTCGCAATTGGCGTTCGAATATCACATCGTTGCCCGCGCCAGGAAAGGGTGCGGCGCGGCGCCGCACGCCCCATTGCCGGCCCCTATGCCGCGCCGCGGTGGGCCACAATTTCAATCTCGATCCGCGCGCCCAAAGGCAGCGCCGCCACCTGGATCGTCGAGCGCGCCGGCGGATTCTCCCCAAAATACTCCGCGTACACCTTGTTCATCGACGCGAAATCCGCAAGGTCCGCCAAAAACACCGTCGCCTTGACCGCGTGCCGCCGCGTCAAACCCGCCGATTCCAACAGCGCCGTCACGTTTTCCAAAACCCGGCGGGTATGGTCCTCAATGGTTCCCTCCACCAAACGCCCGGTCGCCGGGTCCAACGGAATCTGGCCCGCCAGGAAAACCAGGTCCCCACACACCACCCCTTGCGAATAAGGGCCCACCGCCTTCGGTGCGCCCACCGGCGCCAGTATCTTCTTCATCCCCAACATCCTGCTCCCCCCAGCCCGCCGGTCAAACCCAAAGTGCCCAAAAACAATCCAATCGGCGGTCCCCGGGGGAATTGCCCCCGTTCACCCCGCTTTCGACGGCCTTTCGCAGAACCGCTCGAACGTGTGCCGCGCCTTCCACCCCAGCAACCGCTCCGCCTTGTCCGGCAGATACTGTTCCATCGGCATCCGCGCGCAGATGAAAAATGTCTCGTGCGTCCCCGGCATCGGCCCCGCCCGCAAGGCGCACCGGAACGATTCCCCCAAATCCTCCCACGCCACCGAAAACGGAATCGCCACGTCGTCGTCCCGCCCGTCGTAGTCGTCATGCGGCCGCAACCGCGACACCAGCAGCGTCAGCACCTCGATCCCGTGATGCTCCGCAAACGCCGCGCACGCGTCCATCCCCAGCCGCTTGGTAATGCCGTACAGATTCATGCCGCACCGCAACGGCGCCTCTTCCGTGATCCCAAACTGGAACCGCTCGTCCCCCTCGTGGCAAAGCCCCGCCACATTCACCGGCCCCGTGTTGATCACCCGCCCAAGCCCCAGCTTCCCCGCCGCCCGCAGCACGTTCCACGTCCCCACGGTGTTGATCCAGAACGCCCCCGCCGGATCACTCCGGTTCACCGCCAGATTGATCACCGCAGCGCACCCCGCCAGCGCCCGTTCGACCTGCTCCAAATCCGTGATGTCCGCCAGCACCCACTCGTGCGGCGGCGGCGGAACCTCCCGGAACCCCGGCCACTTCGGGTTGAAAGGCTTCGCCGCCACCGCCTCCGCCGGCACGATGTCCGCAAACCGGATCGCGTACTCCCCCCGCAACGCCTCGTACACCTTCGCCCCCACCGGCCCGCCCGCCCCAAACACGCACACCCGCCCCTCCCGCACCGCGCCCATCAGCCCTCCACCTTCGGGTCAAATCCCAGCGTCAACCGGCATTGCCGCGTCACAAACCGGTCCGATCCCGCCACATGCACCGCCTGCCACCGGTACCCAGGTGTTGTGAATTCATACCGCAACGCCGCCCCCACAGCACGCGCCGCCCATTCCGCACGGGTCTCCGCCGCCGCGTCCGGGCCAAACGGCAGAAACCGCAGGCACAACGCACCCACCCACCGCTCCAGCGCAAACTCCCGCACCATCGTTTCCACCATCCACGGCGCCATCTCGGCAAGGTCCGGCGACGGTCGCGGGCGCCACCGCTCGTCAATCGCGAACCGGTCCGGGCACGTCCGGAAAAACCGCAGCGAACTCGCGTGCACGACCCGGCCCACGCCGCACGCCGCCGCCGCCAGCAACAAGTTGTATGTCCCAAACAATGTCCCGTGCAGCCGCGCCCCGTCCCCGCCCCTCCCGTCCCCCTCCAGCTCAAACGGATCAAAATGCACAAGCGCCCCGGCCTCCCGCAACAATCCCTCGCACGCCGCCACCGACCCGAACGCCGGCCCCGAACCCGCCGCCACCACCTCGTGCTCCGCCGCGAGGCTGCGCGCCACAAACGCCCCAGGCGCCCGATCCGTCCCGGTCACCACCACGCGCATGCCGCCAACGAAACACGGCTCCTCCCCATAACGCAAGCCCCCAGGCAACAACCCTCGGACGGCACGCCCCGCCGGGGCTTTCCATCCTCGCACAACGCGCTATCGTGCCGGGGGTTTAATCCCGGCATGGACAACCACGAACCCTCCAACACCCCCGTCCCACCCGGCCCGCCGGATGCCGGGGACCCGCTCCTCGGCTCGCGCGTCGGCGGGTTCGAGGTCGAATCGCTCCTCGGCAAGGGCGGCATGGGCTCTGTCTATCGCGCCCGCCAGGTTTCCCTCGACCGCCCCGTCGCCCTCAAACTCCTCGTCCCCTACCTCGCCCTCGACAAGGATTTCGTCGCCCGCTTCCGGCGCGAAGCCCGGGCCGCCGCCGCGCTCAACCACCCCAACCTCGTCCAGGTCTATGACTTCGGCGAACATGAAGGCACCTGGTTCTATGCCATGGAATTCGTGGACGGCCTCAGCCTCGGCGACCACCTCCGGCGCGGCCAGTCCTTCACCGAAGCCGAGTGCATCCAGATCGGACTCCAAACCGCCGCCGCCCTCGAAGCCGCCCACGCCGCGGGCATCGTCCACCGCGACCTCAAACCCGACAATCTCATCCTCGCCAGTTCCGGCCTCATCAAGGTCTCCGACCTCGGCCTTGCCCGCGTCCGCGACGCCAGCGCCGATTCCTCCCTCACCATGAGCGGCGTCAGCCTCGGCACGCCCTTTTACATCGCCCCCGAACAGGTCCGCGGCGCCCGCGACGTCGATTGCCGCGCCGACTATTATTCCCTCGGCGCCACGCTCTTTCACCTCGCCTGCGGCCGCCCCCCCTTCGAAGGCGAAACCCCGGCGGTCATCATGTCCCGCCACCTCAACGACCCCACCCCCTGGGCGCGCGACCCAAACCCCGATCTCTCCGAAGGGTTCGCCGCCCTTCTCTTCCATCTCATGGCCAAGAATCCCGACGAGCGCCCCCCCGACGCCGCCGCGCTCCAGGCCCAACTCGAAAGCTGCCAAACTGGCGAAACCCAAACCCTCGGCCGCCTCGTCGCCCGCGCCAGGCGCCACCGCCACGGCTTCCGCATCCCCCTCGGACTCGCAACCGCCCTCTTGCTTGCCCTCGCCGCCGCCTCCGGCTGGTGGTGGACATGGCGGCAGCTTGAAGACCGCGGCCACAAACGCGCCGAACGCCGCGCCGAAAATGTTGCCGCCCTCAACACGCCTCCGCCACCCCACGAAGCCCCGCCGCTCCCACCCACTCCCCAACCACCGCCCCCCGCGGATCGTCCGCCGCCGCAACTCCCGCCCGCCATCCCAACGCCCGCCGCGCCCACCGCCGCTCCCGTCCCCTCAGTCCCCGCCGACGGCCCTTCCTCCGTCCGCACCCGGCCCGCGCCGCCCACCCAGGAAGAACTCGCCCGCGTCCGCGCCGCGTTCGCCCAGCGCGAGGAAGATGTCCGCGCGAAAGGCCGCCGGCTTGTCCGCCGCCCAGGCTTCGCCCACAATCCCCAGTGGCTCGGACGCCTCCCCGACGACGGCCCGGCGCTGACGCGGGAGTGCGCCGTTTTCCTTCCGGACAACCCCGTCGCCGAGTGGTTCGGCCAGAGCGGCATCCCGCGCGACGCCCTCCGCCGCATGCGCGCGCCCCAACCCAACAACCCCGGCGTCGGCATGTTTGCCGGCGTCATCTTCACCGAGGTGACCGAACCGGGCATCGTTTCCCTCTCCCGCGCCCGCGCCACCGGACCGAAGCCGGAACCGATCGGCGTTCCCCAGCAGCGCCATCTCGCCGCGGGCCGGTTGGTTGACGTGCTTTGGGATATCACCGGCATGCTCAAGGAACCCGCGGAGAAATCCGGCGCTGCCACAGGCTGGCTCCTGCGGTACGACGGTCCCGGCACCGCGTATCTGCCTGTCGCGGGCGAGCTCCCGCTTGAGTTTGTCCCGCGCCTCGAGATGATCCTGCCCCCGCCCCTTTTCCGGAGGCCGTAAAGGGCGTTGTCGGGATGGGAGGCGGGGACGATGGCCCCGCCGCGGCACAATTCTCAAGCCGCCGCTCTTCTTCGGAAAACAGGCGTTCCCTCCTGGCTCCCGCGCATTCCCCTGCGCATTCCCCCTTTCCCTTTGCCGCCCGCCACGATAACCTTCCCCATGCCCCGCACCACGCGCGCTGTTTGCATCCATGAGACCGGCCCCGCCACCGACGTTCTCCGTGTCGAGACGCAAACCCTCCCCGATCCGGGCCCAGGCGAGGCGGTTGTCCGCGTCCTCGCCGCCCCCATCAACCCCGCCGACATCAACATCCTCGAAGGCAAATACGGCGAGCGCCCGGCCCTGCCCGCCGTGTGCGGCAACGAAGGCGCCGGCGTCGTGGAAACCCTCGGCCCCGGCGCGGCGGCGCCCGCGCCCGGCACACTGGTCAAACTGCCCGTCGGCGCCGGTTCCTGGCGCGAGTTCCTCACCTGCCCCGCGGAGGCGCTCCTTTCCCTGCCCGCCACCCTCGACCCGCTCCAGGCCGCCATGCTTTCGGTCAACCCCCCGACCGCCTGGCGGATGCTCCACGATTTTGTGGAACTCAAACCCGGCGACTGGATCGCCCAGAATGCCGCCAACTCTGGCGTTGGCCGTTGCGCCATCGCCATCGCCAAACACCTCGGCCTCCGCTCGGTCAACCTCGTCCGCCGCCCCGAACTCGAGCCCGAACTCAAAGCCCTCGGCGCCGAACACGTCCTGGTCGAAGGACCCGAAGTCCACCGCCGCATCGCCGAGATCACCGGCGACAGGCCGCCGCGCCTCGCGTGTAACGCCGTCGGCGGGGACAGCGCCCTGGCTCTCGCCAAGGCGCTCGCCCCCGGCGGTTCGCTCGTCACCTACGGCGCCATGGCCAAAGCCCCGCTCACCATCCCCAACGCCCTCCTCATCTTCAAGGACATCCGTTTCCTCGGCTTCTGGCTCACCCGCTGGACCCGCGCCCATCCCGGCGCGGCGCGCGCCATGTTCGAAGAACATATCATTCCCCTCGCCGCCGCCGGACTCCTCCGCGTCCCTGTCGCGGCCACCTATCCCATCGATCGCGCCCGCGACGCCGTCGCACACGCCCTCCGCGCCGAACGCGCCGGCAAGGTACTCTTCGAGTTCCCACGGTGACCCCGACCCCCGCCGACGAACCCCTCTTCCTGCGTGCCTGCCGCGGCGGGCCTGTTCTGCGCCCACCCGTCTGGATGATGCGCCAGGCCGGGCGCTACCTGCCCGAGTACCGCGCCGTCCGCCGCCGCGCCGATTTTCTCACGCTCTGCCGGACCCCCGAACTGGCCGCCGAAGTCACGCTCCAGCCCGTGGACATCCTTGGCGTGGATGCCGCCGTGGTCTTTTCCGACATCCTCGTCGTGCTCGAAGCGGCCGGCATCCCCGTCCACTTTGAGGAAGGCGGCGGGCCCGTCCTCCAGAAGCGCATCCGTTCCGCCGCGGACATGGTGATCCTCCGCACGTTTGAGCCCGAAAGCCTTGCCTATGTCGGCGGCGCCATCCGCGCGGCCGACGCCGTCCTCCGCCCCCGCGGCGTGCCCGTCATCGGCTTCGCCGGCGCGCCCTTCACCCTGGCCGCCTACGCCGTCGAAGGCAAAACCAGCCGCGATTTTCCCGCCACGCGCCGGTTCATGCGCGAGGCGCCCGACGCCTTCTCCCGCCTGCTCGATTATTTGGCCAGCGCCGTGGCCGCCCATCTTGCCGCCCAAATCCAGGCCGGCGCCCGGGCCGTGCAAATCTTTGAGACCTGGGGCGGCTTGCTCGCGCGCGACGTGTTCGCCTCCCTCGCCCTTCCCGCCATCCAAACCGTCATCCAGCGCCTCAAACCCCTAGGCGCCCCCGTGATCCTTTATCTCAACGGCTCCGCGCCCCACCTCGAAGCCATGGCCCGGTCCGGCGCCGACGTCCTGTCGGTGGATTGGCGCCTGCCGCTTTCCGAATGCCGCCGCCGCGCCGGCCCCGCCGCCGCCTTGCAAGGCAATCTCGACCCCGCCGCCCTTTACGGATGCCCCGCATCCGTCCGCGAAGCCGCCGCCGCCATGCTCCGCGATTTTTCGGGTCCGGGACTTGTGGCAAACCTCGGCCATGGCATTTTCCCGGATACGCCCGTCGAGAACGCGCGGGCGTTCATCGAAACCGTCCAGTCATGGCCGCCACGCTGACCCACGCCAACCCCGCCCCTCCCGCCCAGGAGGCCGGCCCGTTTGTTGCCCCCGTGCTCGATTTCGATCTCCTTTCCAAATACGACACCTCCGGCCCGCGCTACACCAGCTACCCAACCGCCCCCCAATTCCACGAAGGTTTCGGGCCCGCCGCGTTCGAGGCCGAAATCCGCGCCGCCAACGCGGCCGCCACCCCGCCGCCGTTGTCCCTCTATTTCCATCTCCCCTTCTGTGAATCGGTCTGCTTCTTCTGCGGCTGCAACGTCACGTTCACCAGCGACCGAACCCGCCCCGCCGGCTACACGGAATCCCTCCTGCGCGAAGTCGCGCGGACCGTTCCCTTGCTCAAGCCCGGGCGCCCCGTCGAACAACTTCACTGGGGCGGCGGCACGCCCACCTTTTTCAGCCCGGACCAGCTCCGCATCCTGTTCGACGGCATCCGCGAACGGTTTGCCTTCGCTCCGGACGCCGAACTCGGCATCGAGGTGGACCCCCGCGAAACCTCCGCCGATCATCTCCGGGTCCTCGGCGCCCTCGGATTCAACCGGCTCTCCCTGGGCATCCAGGATTTTGATCCCGCCGTCCAGGAAGCGGTCAACCGCGTCCAGTCCGCCGAGACCACACGCGCCACCATCCTCGAAGCGCGCGCCCGCGGGTTCACCAGCGTCTCTGTGGACTTGATGTACGGCTTGCCCCGGCAGACGGCCGCCACCTTCGCCCGAACCCTCGACACCGTCCTTGCACTCGGCCCCGACCGCGTTGCCTTATTCAACTTCGCCTACCTCCCCGACATGATCCGCCATCAAAAGGCCATTGACGCCGCCGCCCTGCCGCCCGCCCCCGAAAAGTTCGCGATCCTGCGGCTTGCCGTCGAGCGCCTCACCGGGGCCGGCTACCGGTACATCGGCATGGACCATTTCGCCAGGCCGGGCGACGAACTTTGCCGCGCGCAGGACGCGGGAACGCTCTACCGCAATTTCCAAGGCTACACCACCCACGCCGGGTGCGACCTTCACGCCTTTGGCGTCTCCGCCATCTCGTCGGTCGGCCCCTGTTACGCCCAGAACCACAAGGCGATTCGGGACTACTCCGCCGCGGTTGCCGCGGGCGGGCTGCCCGTCCAACGCGGCATCCGGCTATCGGCCGGCGACCTGCTTCGCCGCCACGTCATCATGCGGCTCATGTGCGATTTCGCTCTCGATTTCGCCGCCGTGGAACGGGAGTTCAACATCCGGTTCCAAGACACCTTCGCGGACGCACTGGGGAGCCTTGGGCGGATGGAGGCCGACGGCCTGTTGCGGCTGGGGCCCGGGCGCCTGGAGATTCTTCCCGCGGGCCGGCTCCTGGTCCGCAACATCGCCATGGCGTTTGACGACTATCTTGCCACCCGGCCCGCCCGCTTCTCCCGCACCATCTGACCGCGCCAAAGGCCGCGCCAGATCCCTTTTCCAACCGACACTTTTGGTGATCCGATCGGATCACCAAAAGTGTCGGTTCAAAACAGCGCCCGGACCAACGGCGCCAGCATTCTGCGGCGTTTGCGGAGGGCGTGAACGCCTTGGTAACCCGGCGGGAGCAGGCACGCGGGGAGAAGGGGATCGCGCTGGACCGCCTCGTCCCACGCCGCTTTTTCCGCCGCCAACCGCATGACGGCGGTTTCACGATCCGCCGCCTGGCGCCACTGTTCCAGGAATGCGAGGTATGTCCGGTAGCCGGCGTTAATCGCGTCAAAGTCCCAAGCCCTCCCGGCGATCTCGGGGCCTTTGGCGCCGCCACAGACGGAGCCCTCGAATAGCGTGAGGCTGCCAGGGTCGGCACGGGTGCCACGAACCAGCGCGATCACGTCGCTGATGGGATCGGGAGAAACCCAGACACTGCGTTGCAGACAGCCAAAATGACGATTGAAAAGGCGCCGCCTCAGTTGGAGACGTAATCTCGCCTGCTTTTCCGGAACATCGAAGGCCACGAAACGCCACAGGCCGTCCCACTCCCGCCTCCAAGAGGTCTCCGGATTTCGGATGCCTTGGGCGAGGCGCCGCCCCCGGCTGGTCAGCCGGACAACCTGGTCGAGCCCCTTGCCGTTACGTTCCAGCAAGGCGAGGCTTTCAAGGCGCTGAACCTGCCGGTGCAGGCCGTTCGCAGAGGCCCACGTCTCGAAGCAGTCGAAGTGGCGGCGGAACGCGCGCATGGGGCGGGCGGCAACGTCCAGCACCCAGTAAAGTTGGTAAAGAAGAAGTTCCGTCTTGGGTCCCATGCAAGTGCGAGGCTAACAAAACGTGACCGTTCTGGCGACACTTTTGATGATCCGATCGGGACACCAAAAGTGTCGGTGGCAAACGGGTTCCCAAGGCGCCGGGGCGGCTGGAGCGCTGGGGAAACGGGCCGGGGCCTCCGGACTTGTGAACAGCCGGGGCGCCTGCGGGAACCGTTGACGGGGCGCTTGATTTCTGACATTTTCCCCACCTCCGCACGATGAACATCCACGAATATCAGGCCAAGGAGTTGTTTGAAAAGTTTGGTGTCGCGACGCCGCGGGGCCGGGTGGCTTCGACGCCGGAGGAGGCGGAGGCCGTGGCCCGGACGCTGGGAACAAACAAACTGGTTGTGAAGGCCCAGATTCACGCAGGCGGACGGGGCAAGGGGGAGTTCAAGGGGGGGCTCAAGGGCGGCGTTCATCTTTGCCGCACGGCCGCCCAGGCGCGGAATTACGCCGAGCAAATGCTCGGGCACACACTGGTGACGGCCCAGACCGGACCCGCGGGCAGGATGGTGCGGAAGGTGCTCGTGGCCGAAGCCAAGGAGATTGAGCGGGAGCTTTACTTCGCCATCGTGCTGGACCGCGGCGCCGGATGCCCGATGGTCATCGCCAGCACCGAGGGGGGCGTGAACATCGAGGAGGTCGCGGCGAAACACCCGGAGAAGATCATCCGCGAACCGATCCATCCGGGGCTCGGCCTTCTGCCGTATCAAACGCGGAAGATTGCGCGGCAGCTTGGGATTCCGGGCAGCGACATGCGCGGGGCGTGCAAATTGTTCCATGCGGTGTACCAGGTGTTCATCAAGTGCGAGTGCATGATGATCGAGATCAACCCGCTGGTGGTCACGCCCGGCAAGGAGGTGCTGGCGTTGGACGCAAAGTTCGGGTTCGACGACAACGCGCTGTTCCGCCTGGCCGACATCGCGGCGCTGCGGGATATCGAAGAGGAGGACCCGCGCGAGGTTCGGGCCTCCAGCCACGGGCTCAGCTACATCGGATTGGACGGCAACATCGGGTGCATGGTCAACGGGGCGGGACTGGCGATGGCGACGATGGACATCATCAAGCACCATGGGGGCGCGCCGGCAAACTTCCTGGACGTGGGCGGCGGCGCGAGCGAGGAGCAGGTGACCGAAGCGTTCAAGATTCTGGTCTCCGATCCGGGCGTGCGGGCGATCCTGGTTAACATCTTTGGCGGCATCATGAAGTGCGACGTGATTGCGCAGGGCGTGATCAACGCGGTGAAAGTGGTGAATCTTCCGGTGCCGCTGGTCGTGCGCCTGGAGGGCACCAACGTCGAGGCGGGCCGGAAACTGCTCGCGCAGTCGGGACTGCCGATCCAGGCGGCATCGGACCTGGGCGACGCGGCGCGCAAGGCGGTCGCGGCGGCCGCGAAACACGCGACGGAACAGCATCTGGGCGCGGCGATTTAGGGAGCGGCGGATTTATGGCGATTCTGGTGGACAAAAACACGCGGCTGCTGGTGCAGGGCATCACGGGCAAGGCGGGCGGTTTTCACTCGCGCGGCTGCATGGAGTACGGGACGAATGTGGTGGCGGGCGTCACGCCGGCGCGCGGCGGCGAGATGTTCGAGGGCAAGGTGCCGGTGTTCGACACCGTGGCGGAGGCGCGCGCGGCGACCGGGTGCAATGCCACGATGATTTTCGTGCCGCCGGAGTTCGCGGCCGACGCCATCCTGGAAGCCATCGACAGCGGGATCGAGCTGATCGTTTGCATCACCGAAGGCATTCCGATCCACGACATGATCCGGGTGAAGCGGTTGCTCGGCCAGTTCCCAAAGAGCCGGCTGGTCGGGCCAAACTGTCCGGGCGTGATCACCCCGGGCGTGGCGAAGATCGGGATCATGCCCGGGTACATCCACAAACCGGGCCGCGTCGGCGTGGTCTCCCGTTCGGGGACGCTGACGTATGAGGCGGTATGGCAGTTGTCGTCGCGCGGATACGGGCAATCCACCTGCATTGGCATTGGTGGGGATCCGGTCAACGGCACCACCCATTTGGACGCTGTCAAGCTATTCAACGAGGACCCCGGCACGGACGCGATTCTGATGATTGGCGAGATCGGCGGCAGCGCCGAAGAAACGGCCGCCGCCTATGTCAAAGAACATGTCCGCAAGCCCGTCGCGGCGTTCATCGCGGGAACCACGGCGCCGCCGGGGCGGCGGATGGGGCACGCCGGCGCGATTGTGATGGGGGGCCGCGGAACTGCGGAGGCGAAGATCGCCGCGTTGAAGGACGCCGGCATCGCCGTGGCGCCGTCCCCCGCCGAAATGGCGGAGACGCTGATTCCGCTGCTGGAAAAGCGGGGTGTGGGGAGAGCCGAGTCTTGCGGCGCTCTCCACGGATGAATCGGGTGAGGATTGGCGCCGGGCACGGGGGGGGGCCGCGCGTGCGCGCGGCCGGGCGGGCGGTGAATCATGCCACAATTCGCGCGCTACCTGGGCATTGATTACTCGGGAGCGGAAACGCCCAACTCCCCCCTGAAGGGGCTGCGCGTATACATGGCCGACGCGGTTTCGCCGCCGCAGGAGGTCCGGCCGTCGGGCGGCCCGAGCAAGTACTGGACGCGCCAGGGCATCGCGGAATGGCTGCTGGCGGAGTTGTCCGGGTCGAAGCCGGTTCTGGCGGGCATCGACCACGGATTCTCGTTTCCGATCCGGTATTTTGAGAGGCACCACCTGCCGCCGGAGTGGCGGGCGTTTTTGGACGATTTCCAGGCGCACTGGCCCACGGACGGCGGCCACACCGGCGTGAATTGCGTTCGGGACGGCCTGTGCGGGCAGGGCGCGAAGAGGAGTGGCGACGCGCGGTGGCTGCGCCTTACGGAGCAATGGACGGCGGGGGCGAAGTCGGTTTTCCAGTTCGATGTCCCAGGGCAGGTGGCGGCCTCGACGCACGCCGGGCTTCCTTGGCTGCGGTTTCTCCGGCAGGGGTGCGGCGGGCGGGCGCATTTCTGGCCGTTTGACGGTTGGGAGATTCCGCCTGGGCGCTCCATGGTGGCGGAGGTATATCCTTCGTTGTGGATGCGGCGGTTTCCGGCGGACGGGCACGACAGCGACCAGCACGCGGCGTATGCCACGGCCGCATGGTTGCGGCGGGCTGACATGGATCATGCGCTGCCCCGCTACCTGAACCCGCCGCTCCAACCACACGAGCGCACGCTGGCGGAGGTCGAAGGGTGGATTCTTGGGGTGGCATGAAGCATCCGCTGCCCCCCAGGCGCGCGGCGCGGGAGCCAAAGCAAGCCGGCGCGGAGACGGGGTTGGGCGCTGTCATCCGCGCACAAACCGGAGTTTGTCGAATTTGCGGCCAAGGATGGGGATGGAGTCGCAGCGGAGCCAGTCTTCGAGGACGCCGGCATAGACGGCGCGGAAGTC
The DNA here is from genome assembly GCA_964435495.1 of uncultured Verrucomicrobiales bacterium. Classification (GTDB taxonomy): domain Bacteria; phylum Verrucomicrobiota; class Verrucomicrobiia; order JADLBR01; family JAIBCM01; genus CAYSZK01. The sequence continues at coordinate 30,689 of CAYSZK010000022.1, read as the reverse complement.
GGTGCCGAAGGCAAGGTCGCCATTGACCAGCGCCTTGGGTTCGAGGCTGGGGTAGCCGCCGTAGGCGCCGGGTTCGAGGCCGCCGCCGAGGAGGAACATCGGCGCGGCGGCGCCGTGGTCGGTGCCGCCGGAGGCGTTTTCGGCGACGCGGCGCCCGAACTCGCTGAAGACCATCACGAGGACGCGCCCGAGGTTGCCCTGGCCCTTCATGTCAGCCACAAACGCCGTGGCGGCTTCCGCGAACTCGCCCAGCAGCCGGTCATGGCTGTTCTTCTGGTTGGTGTGGGTGTCGTAACCGCCCTGGGAGATATAATAGACGCGGGTGGGCAGGCCGCCGGCGATGAGGCGGGAGACCGTCTGGAATTGCTGGGCGAGGGCGGACTGGGGATACACGCCGGTGGCGCCGGCATCGCCCTTTTCGAGGATGGCGCGGAGGCGGTCGCTGCTGACCTGGGCGTCGAGGGCGGTGCGTTCGAGGAAATCGGCGGCGGAAAGGTCGGAGGCAACCGCGCCGGTAAGGGCGCCGATGGAGCCGCCGGCGTTGGCGGCGGGATCGGGTTTGTTGATTTCGCGGTAGATGAACTCCTCGGCCATGGACTGGCCCGCGGGGCCGCCGGGGACGTAGCGGTAGGTTTCGGGGTTGTTGAAGGAGATGCCAGTGGGGGTGGCGGCGGTGAAGGCCTGGGGCATTTGCGATGCGATGGCGACACCGACGGTGGGGTCGCAGCCTTTGCACTGGTTGTCGAAATAGCGCCCGATCCAGCCGTGGCGCTCGAACCGGTTGGCGTCGGAGGCGGTATGCCAGATTTCGGTGGACCGGAAATGGGAGCGGTTGGGGTTGGGATACCCGACGCCGTTGACGACGGCGAGCAGGCCGTTGTCGTAGAGTTCCTTGAGCTTGGCGAGCTGGGGATGGATTCCCAGGGTGTCGTCGAGGCGGAGGGCGTCGGTGTCGGCGATGGCGAGGGTGGGGCGCGCCTTGTGGTATTCGTCGTTGCCAAGGGGAATGACGGTGTTGAGTCCGTCGTTGCCGCCGGCAAGCTGGAGGACGACCAGAATGGGGCCATCCCGCCCGGAGAGCGCCTGGGTCAGGGAATCGGCGGCGCGGGCGTCCATCTCGAGGATGGTGCGGTGGAGGAAGGCGGGCACGGACCAGGCAAAGGCGCCGCCGAGGACGCCGGTGCGCAGGAACTGGCGGCGGGTGCGGAAGATGGGAGGGTTCATGGGGGCGGTCCTTTCGTCAGGTCAATTGGTAGCGGGGGGAGCTCATCATGAGATGGATGAGGGCGCGGATGGTCTCCTCGCCGGGAGTTCCGGTCTTGTGGTCTTCAAGGTAGGCGATGAAGGAGGGGCGGTCCTTGTCGGGGACCGGTCCGAAGTAGAGGCGTCCGCCGAGGGCATCGACGAGTTTCTCGGAGTCGTCGAGGTCGATGCCGGCGACGAGTTTCATGGCGTCCACGGGGCTCGGGGCTTCGCGGCGCTTAAGGGACATGGCGCGGATGCGGTCGCGCGGTTTCATGTCCGCCATTTTCTCCCTTTCGGCGGGGGAGGGCGGGGCGCCGTCGTTGACGACCATCTGGGCGCGCGGGCCGCGCCCGGTGGCGGCGCCGCCTCCGACGCCGAGGGCGCGGGCGGCGTTGTAGCGGTTGAGAAGGCTGTTGGTGGAAATCCAGGCGATGCCGCCGTCCCAGCCTTTGACATTGGGCGGTTCGAAGAGGCTTTGGCCGAGGGTGCGGAGCGTGGCGGTGGCGAGGTCGGGCTGGGGGAGATCGGATTCGAGGGATTTGACGGCGGCGACGAGCCACTGGACGGGGCTCTTGATCTGGGTGCGCCAGGCGCGCCGGGAATAGAATTCGGCGCTGAGGAACAATTCGCGCAGGAAGGGTTGGAACTCGTATTTGGCTTTTCGGAGGGATTCGGCGAGTTCGTTGACGAGGGCTTCGGACGGGTTGTCGTAGGCGAAAAAGCGCCAGAGCTTCCCGGCGATGAAGCGGGCGGCCTGGGGCTGTTCGAGGATGATCTCGATGATATCCTTGCCGTCGAGTTTGCCGGACTTGCCCATGAACCGCTTGGAATTGGAATCGCGCATGCGCGGGGCGTCGAGAAAGGACTGGTCGCGCGGGTCGATGGTCCAGCCGGTGAAGGCGCGGGCGGCTTCGAGGACATCCTCCTCGGTGTAATGGCCTTCGCCCAGGGTGAAGAGTTCCATGAGTTCACGGGCGTAATTTTCGTTGGGGTGCTCGCGTTTGCTCTGGGCGTTGTCGAGGTAGCGGAGCATGGCGGGGTCTTGGGAGACGGCGACGAGCATCTGTTCCCAGTTGCCGATGGCGCACCGGCGGAGGGTGTCGTTTTGGAGCCACATGAGGTAGGCCATGTTGACCTTCTCGATGCTGGTGGCGAAGTGGCCGTGCCAGAAGAGCGTGAGCTTTTCCTGAAGGGGCCGCGGGGTGGTGCGCATGCGGTGAAGCCACCAATGGCGGAGGTCGTCGGTCTGGTTGAATTCCTCGCGCTTTTGCTCGGCGCGCATCTTGCGCCTTTCCTCCTCCGACGCGCCGCGGGACTTGCGGCGTTTGTCCATGAACTCGAGGTCGGGCTCGGCCCAGTCGGGTTTGGGATAATCCTCGGCGATACGGTCGTAATGGATAAGATGATCGACGGCGCCTTCGGGCCCGAGTTTGTGGAGTTCTTCCACCTCCGCGGGTGTGCCGCCGAAGCCGGCGCGGCACAGCAGGTGGGCCGCCTTTTCGCGGGTCCAATCCTTCTGTGAGATCGGGGGGAGCATCGCTAAACCTTAGTAACCCGGCAGACAGGGCAAAGTTTCACTCTAATGCGTTCGGGCGCAAGCGGGCCGTGGCGCGGTCCGACCAAAGAGGGAGACGGGGAGGGATCAGAGGAACGTGCGGAGCCGGGATTCGGGCATGTCGCTGGCGAGGACATAGACGAAGCGGTCGTCGGACCAACTGGCGGTTTGCCATCCGGCGCGGGCGCCGAATTCTGGCGCCGCGCCTGGCGGGGCGAGGATGGCGCGGCGGTCGAGGGTGAAAAGGTGGAGTTCTCCGGCGGGAGCGTCGAAGCAGACCAGCGAGACCTTGTGGCCGCGAATGTCCACGACGCGGCAGCCGAAGGTTGGGATGCCGCTCATGCCCTTGGGCAGGGTAAAGGCCGGGGCGCCGCCGAGGCGGGCGAGCCGGGCGCGGGCTTCTTCGAGGCGCGGGGTCTCGGTTTGAAGGGTGAAGTCGGTGGCGACATAGGCGGCCACGTCCTGATGGAACTCGGCAAACGGAAGGGGGCGCGGCGCGTCCCGGCGGACCAGGAAGGGCGCGGCGGCGAGCAGGGCGAGGGAGGCGGCGGCGGCGAGCCAGGCGGCGGGCCGGCGCCACGCCGGGGGGTTGGGGCGGATGACTTTTGAGCCGGCGAGGATGGCGGCCTTGAGGTCCGGGGGCGGGGAGGCCTGGCGGAGGCGTTCGATGATCGCGAGGTCGGCGGCGCGGGAGCGTTCGAGCCATTGGCCAAGGGCGGGGTCGGAAGCGGCGAGGCGCAGGGCCTCAGTGAAGGTGGGGGCGGCGGAGTCCTCGCCGCCAGGGCGGGCGGCGGAGAGGATGATGCGGGCTTGTTGAAGGTTGACGGGTTTCATGATGTGGCGCTCCGGGCGAAAGGGATGACGCCGGGTTCCGCGTGGGTGCGGGCGGCGGTGAGGAGGCGGCGGAGCTGCTGTTTGCCGCGGGAGAGCCTGGACATGACGGTGCCGATGGGGACGCCGAGCGTGGCGGCGATTTCCTGATAGGAATAGTCTTCGAGATAGAAGAGGGAGAGCGCGGCGCGGAATACGGGATCGACGCGGGCGAGGGCGTCGAGGACGGTGCGTCCGTCGAGGGCGGCGGGGAGGCTGGGTTCGATGGGGTCGAGGGATTCGTCCCAGCCGGATTCGGGGGGCTCCGTGAAGCGTGCTTCCTGGCGTTTGAGGGCGAGGAACTCGCGGTAGAGGGTGGTGAAAAGCCAGGACTTGGCCTTGGCGGCGTCGCGAAGCTGGTGGCCGCGGGTGGCCCAAAGGAGAAAAGTTTGCTGGGTGAGGTCGCAGGCCTCGGCCTCGCGGCGGGCCAGGCTGTAGGCGAACCGGTAGAGGGGCTGGTAGAAACGCTCGACGAGGGCTTCAAAGTCGGGGCGTTCCATGGGGATGGGAGGCGGGGGCGCCGGGATTATTCCCCGCCGCGGGCGTCAGGATTTGTGGTGGAGGATGTAGTAGAGGGCGGCGCCGCAGACCGCGGCGACGGCGACGATGGGCCAGAAGGCGCGCAGGAAGAACTTGAGCATGCGCAACCCGTCGCGGCGTTCGAGGGGGTCCGAGGAGAAATAGGCGGCCGCGCAGGCGGCGAGAACGATAAGCGCGACGCCCACGCCCACCGCGACGTTGGGCGGCAGCGAATAGAACCATTTTATGATGGCGTCCATGTGGTTCATGGGAACGAAACGGCGGCGGTCAGTCCCGGAAATTGTCGAAGGAAAGGACGATGCCGAAGTCGCCGGCTTTGACGGCGCGGATGGCGGCCTGGAGGTCGTCGCGGTTTTTGCCGGTGACGCGGATTTTCTGTTCCTGGATTTGGGCGGTCAATTTAAGTCCGGTGGCGCGGACGGCGCTGGAGATGGCCTTGCCCTTTTCGTGGTCGATGCCTTGTTTGAGGGTGAGCGTCTGGCGGGCGTGGCCGGTGGGGGCGATGTCGGGTTCGCCGCGGTCGATATTTTGGAGGGGGACATTGCGGCGGGCGAGCTTGGCGAGGACGATTTCGGCGAGGGCTTTGAGGCGCGGGGCGCTGTCGGCGCGGAGGTTAAGGGCGTTCTTTTCGAGGTCGATGGAGCAGTCGGCGCCCTTGAAATCGAACCGGGTGGCGATTTCCTTGCGGGCCTGGTTGAGGGCGTTGTCGACCTCTTGCAGATCGACCTCACAAGCGATGTCGAAGGAGGGCACGGCGGTGGGACGGCTATTCCCAGACGGCGGGTTTGAGCGTGGCCAACTGCGCGGCGACGAGGCGCTGGTTGGTTTCGCGGAGGCGCTTGCTCAGCTGGGTGGCGATGCCGACGAGGAGATTGCCGCCGGCGACGGGGCTGGTTTCCAGGAACGCCTCCAGGTCCTCGCGGTTGATCCTCCAGACCTGGGAGAATTCGACGGCGATCACCGTGGCGCTGGCGACGTCGGGATCGAAGATGTTGACTTCGCCGAGCGAGGCGCCGGCTTCGATGCGGCCGAGGAGCAGTTCGCGGTCCTCGACGGCCCTGCGGGCGTGGAGCAGGCCGGAGAGGACCAGGTAGAGGGAGTCTTGCGGCTGGCCTTGCTCGATGACGGTTTGGTTGGCCTTGAAGGAGGCGAACTCGCCATAGGAACTGAGCAACAGCCGGTCATCATCCGAGAGATCGGCCACAAATCCAATCGCGGGCAACTCGGGGGTTTCCAGGGGCGTTTCCATGGCGGACTTCGTAGCGCGAACCGCGGGGCGCGGCAAGCGCAATGTGCGGGTTGTGAAAGCTGTAATTTCCGCGGACGTACCGTCCAGGAGTCCGGCGCCGCGCGGTGCGTGCGGAACCCTGGCGGTGGCGGCGCAGGGTGTCAGCGGCTGAGGGCCGTCTTGAGCGTGTCCAGCGCGCGGCGGTTGTGGCCCGTGCGCAGGGCGGCGAGGTTGAGGCGGAGGCCAGGGAAGGCGCGGCTCTCGGCGCAGCCGCCGTCCTCCGGGAGGGGGCGGTATTCGTCCTCCTCCAGCGCCCACCAATGGATGGCGTTTTCGAGGGTTTCCCAGACGAGGTACTCGAGGACGCCGGCGCGGCGGCAGGAATCGCGTTTTTCGTGCAGGTCGATGGCGGCGCTGGAGGCGGCGATTTCGGCGACGAGTTCCGGCGGGCCGGCGAGATAGCCTTTGGCGTCGATCCCGCAACGGCCTCCGGCTTCGGGCAGGCGGCGGAGGAGGGCGTCGGGCTGGATGACGTCGTCGGGGCCGAGGCGCACGGTGGCGTTGGCGGCGGCGCGGACGCCGGAAACGGATTGGGCGTAGTAGCCGAGGAGAAGCTGAAGAATGTTATCTGGTTCGGCGTGGTGGAGGGTGGAGACGGGTGATGCCATATAGACGACGTTTTGGATGAGTTCGGCTTTTTTCACTTCGGGCATGGCCTCGAAGCGCCGGAGAAAGACGGCGGCGGAAATGTGGTCGCCGTTATGCAGTTCCGGGAGGGCGGGAGCCTCCGGGCAAGCGGCAGTGGCCATGGCCATGCTCATGGCTTGAGCGTCGCACGGGGTGGCGGCCGGGTCAAGCGGCCGGGTCAGGGGAGGGGGCCTGGCTTGAGGTGGAGGTAGAGATAGAGGACGGGAGCGGTGAAGAGGATGCTGTCGATGAGGTCGAGGGCGCCGCCGATGCCGGGGATGAGGGTGCCGGAGTCTTTGGAGGCGGTGTCACGTTTGACGACGGACTCGGCGAGGTCGCCGACAACGCTGACGACGGCGATGACCAGGCCGAGGATGGGGGCGGCCTGGGGGGAGATGGCGCCGAGTTGTTTGGGGAGCAGCAGGGCGAGCAGCCAGCTGGTGAGGACGGCGGCGGCGAGGCCGCCGGCGAAGCCTTCCCAGGTCTTTTTCGGGCTGACCTCGGGGAGCAGCTTGTGGCGGCCGAAATTTTTGCCGACGAGGTAGGCGCCGATGTCGGTGATTTTCGTGACGATGAGAAGGAACAGGATCAAGAACTGGCCGGTGCCCGCAGTTTCGGGAAGGTACTTGATGTAGCTGACATAATTGAAGAGCCAGGGAACGTAGAGCATGCCGAAGAGCGTGACGGCCATGGTCACCACAGGGGTGGCCTGGGTGCGGTCGAAGACCTGGCGGGAGAGGATGCCCAGGAGAAAGCCGAGGCCGCAGACCATTTCGAAGACGTGGGGTTCGACGAAGGGCGCGCGGCGGCTGAGGATCAGCCAGCTTCCGAAGAGAAAGAGCGCGCCGCAAAAGGCGCCGGATTTTTTGAAGGAACGGATGCCCTTGTGTTCGAGGAGCGTGAAGAACTCCCACAACGCCAGGGTGCCGGCGGCGACGACAAAGAGGCCGAACCCGATGTCCCAGCCGCTGACGAGTATGCCGAGGACGGCGGTCCAGAGAACGACGGTGGAGAGCGTGCGGCGGTGGAGATCAGATGCCGCCATAGCGCCGGCTCCTGCCCGCGTATTCGCGCAGGGCCGCGAGAAACTCGGGCTTGCGGAAGTCGGGCCACAGGGTGGGGGTGACGAAGATTTCGGTGTAGGAGGTTTGCCAGAGCAGAAAGTTGCTGAGGCGCATTTCGCCGCTGGTGCGGATGAGGAGGTCGGGGTCGGGATAGTAGCGGGTGTAGAGATGGGTGGAGAACACCTTCCCGTCGATCTGAGCGGGGTCGAGGTGGCCGAGCTGGACTTCGCGCAGGATGGACTGGACGGCTTCGATGATTTCGACGCGTCCGCCGTAGCTGAGGGCGAGGATGAGCGTAAGGCCGGTGTTGCGGCTGGTGGCGGAGATGGTGGCGTGCAACTGGCGCTGGGCGGCCTCGGGCAGGTCGGCGAGGCGTCCGATGGCCTGGAGGCGGACGTTGTTGCGGTTGAGCTCGGGAATTTCGTCGCGGAGAAATTGTTCCAGCAGCCGCATGAGCGTGGAGACCTCCCCCTTGGGGCGGCTCCAGTTTTCTACGGAGAAGGCGTAAAGCGTGAGGAACTCGACCCCGGCCTCGCCGGCGGCGGTGACGACCGCGCGGACCGACTCCACGCCGCGCCGGTGGCCCTGGATGCGCGGGAGCCCGCGCTTTTTCGCCCATCGCCCGTTGCCGTCCATGATGACGGCGACATGGCGCGGGACGCGTTTGGGGTCGAGGGCGTTGGTGTGGGAGGCGGTCACGCGTGGGCCGGTTGGGGAAGGGATCAGGCGCGGAAGGTTTGCTGGCGTTGGGCGCCGACGGAGACGATGCGGAGGCGGGCGCCGGTGAGGCCGGCGATGGCCTTGAGATAGGTTTGGGCGGCCGGGGGGAGCTTGCGGAACGAGCGGACGCCGCCGGTCGGGGTGCGCCAGCCTTTGAACGTTCGATAGACGGGTTTGCAGTCGGCGAGCATGACGGGGTCGTTGGGGGGGTAGTCGAGGCGTTTCCCGCCGAGGGTGTAGGCGGTGCAGACGGGGATTTTGTCCAATTCGTCCAAGCCGTCGAGGTTGGTGACGGCGAGGGAGTCGATGCCGTTGACGGCCTGGGCATAGCGGGTGGCGACGGCGTCGAACCATCCGCAGCGGCGGGGGCGCCCGGTGGTGGCGCCGAATTCGCGGCCCATCTCGTGGAGGTGCGCGGCGAGGTCGGGGGTTTCCGTGGGCAGCGGGCCTTCGCCGACGCGGGTGGTGTAGGCTTTGAGCACGCCGACGACGTGGTCGATGCGGTGGGGCGGAACGCCGGAACCGGTGCAGGCGCCGCCGGCGGTGGTGTTGGAGGAGGTGACAAAGGGGTAGGTGCCGTGGTCGAGGTCGAGGAAGGTGCCCTGGGCGCCCTCGAAGAGGATGGACTTGCCGCGGGCGATGGCGCGGTGGAGGAGAAGGACGGTGTTGGTGATGAAGGGGCGGAGGCGTTCTCCGGCGGCCATGGTTTCGGCGACGACGGCGCCGGGGTCGAGGGGTTGGGCGCCGTAGGAGGCGAGGATGCGGTTGTGCTCGTCGATGCGGTCGCGGAGTTTGGCGGGAAAGGAGTCCGGCTGGGCGAGGTCGATCATGCGCAGGCCGGTGCGGGCGGCCTTGTCGCCGTAGGCGGGGCCGATGCCCCGTTTGGTGGTGCCGATTTTGCCGTGGCCCTTGGCGATCTCGCGCTGTTCGTCGAGGGCGCGGTGGTAGGGGAGCACGAGATGGGCGGTTTCGGCGACGGCGAAGTTCTTGGCGAACGCGACGCCGCGGGCGGCGAGGCCGTCCATTTCCCGGACGAGGGCGACGGGATCGATGACCACGCCGTTGCCGATGACGCAGGTTTTGGATTTGCGGAGGATTCCGGACGGGATGAGGTGGAGGACGTATTTTTCGGGGCCGATTTCGATGGTGTGTCCGGCGTTGTTGCCGCCCTGAGAACGGACGACCACATCGGCGTCCTCGGTGAGGATGTCGATGATCTTCCCTTTTCCTTCATCGCCCCACTGGGCGCCAACGAGCACGGTGTTGCCCATAAGTCAAACGGTTAAGGCTGGAGACCGGGAAAGCGTTTGTCAATGATTGTTGCGGAGAAAATTCGGGGCGGGTTCCCTGGGTGGCCGGCCGCGGGCGAACGGTGGCTTCAAGGGGCGGGACCGCTGGGTGCGCGAAACAGCCCCTCGAGACAACGGTCAGGATTGATGCGCCATTGGGAGAAAGGGAGGGGATGGACGTGGAGTCCGGCGCGTTGGAGAGTGAGGAGGCGTTCGAGCGAAATAGCGGGGGAGTGCGGGCCGGGATAGCCGATCAGGTCAATGCCGATGAAACGGTCGCCGGTTTGCACAACGATGTCCACGGTCGTGCCCGCCAGATCGACCGCGGTTAGCGGGGCCAACTGGGGATGGAGCGCGGCCAGCCGGGCAATCACTTCGGATGCGAAGCCGTCGCGACATGCGCCGGAGTCCGCTCCCGCCGGCTGTCCCGCGGCCGCAAGCCCCCCTAGATAACCCCCGGCAAGGGAGCCGGGTGGCGCGTCGGATGCCGCGAACGAATGAAAGACCATCTGCAGGAATTTTGCCCGCGTCACCGAAACATTGAAAACATCGCTTTTGTCAAGGAACCGGAAACTCATCGGGCTGGATTCCGCGTCCACGCAGAACGAAAGCAACATGACATCGCGCTCGGCACCTTGAAATGAATGGGCGGTTCCGACGATGAGACGGTGTCGAACTAGGGCGCCGGGGAACTCGCTCTCGACCCTGGCCCGCAACCAGTCAACCTGGGCGCGAAACGGGGAGAGGATGCCAATCGTGGGGACCGGGGCGGAGCCTTGTGCGTATTCTGCAAGAAAGGAGCGCAACACGCCAAGCAGGGCGTTTCCCTCAGTTTGATTGACGCCCGAACTGTCACGGTGGCCGGCGACTTGCATCCCGGCCAAGGCGCGAGCGCCCCACGCCCGACGGGAGCGCAGCCGGGTCATCACCTTCAGTTGCCCACGATAAAAGCGCGCGTTGCTGAACTCGACAATCTCCGGTTGCGAACGAAAATGCTCATTGAGGAAGGCGACCCGCGATGGGGCGGTGATGCGGGCGAGGGCGAGATCGAGGATGGATCGGTTTCGGAAGTCCAGGTCCTGGGATGGATCCGGAGGCAGGCCGGCTTCCACGGCGAACGCCCGCTGGCGGTCCGCCGAAAGGAAAGAGACATGCCGCAGTTGGCGTGGATCGCCGACGATGACGCCCCGTTTCGCGCGCTGGAGGACCGGCAAAGGCGAGGCGATGTCGCACTGCGACGCTTCGTCGATGATGACGAGATCGAACATGGCTGTTCGCATGGGAATGGCGCGGTGGGCGTCGGCGAGGTTGACGAGCCAAAGGGGCAACGCCGCGAGGGCTCCGGGGACATTGGTGTTTTCGAAGTGCTGGCGCTGGCTGGCCCCGGTTCGGGCGCGAAGGGCGCGGGCAAGATTCAAGAATGTCGTCCTGTCCTGTGCCAGCGCCCGTTGGAGGCGATTTACCCAACGCTGGCGCACAAGCAACCCCGCGATCCGGTTGCGCTCCGCCACAAGTTCGTGCAACCGCCGGGCGGCAATCCATGCCGGGGGCTCGTTTGCCAGCCGGCACCGGAGCCAGCCTCGCCGCCAATGCTGCATGACCGACGGCCGTCCCGCCGCAAACAGCGGGCCCCACGATTTCTCGAGGGCCGCCCGCCGCTGGAGGAGCCGCCCGCATGCGGATATCTCGGCCGACAACTCTTGCAGTAGGCCGCGCAACAGTCTTTCGTGCTCGAAATCCGCGTCCGCGGTGATGACTTGGCTGAGAAGATCGTCGAGGAAGTCCCGGAGTTGTTTTGCGTACTCGCGGCGCCCGGCCCGCACGCCCACGCCGGCGCATCCAACCAGTTCGGCGACCTTGTCGGAAACGACATCGACCGCATGGTTCATGCGCGAAGCGATCAGCACCGACTCACCGCGCAAAACGGCTTCGATCGCGATTGATGCGATCGTGAAGGATTTGCCTGTTCCCGGCGGCCCGATGCACACCGATAAGGGCGCTGTCTTCGCGGCGTCAAGCACGCATGTCTGAGCCGCGCTTAGCGTGGCGGGGAGTTCGGCGTGGGTGGTCTCCTTCGAGCCCTTGCGCTTTCCACGGAAGATGGTCTCACGGGAGCTTGCTTCGGGGGCGAACAGGGCGCGTATTGGCGGGGAAGGGAGGAGGGTGCCATTGGCCATTTCCGCCAACTCGGCCAGTATCCCGCGGGTGTCCGGTCCCAGACGCGTGAGTAGCAGCGCACAGACGGGGAGTAATTCCACCGAGGACCGGTTGGCGCCCTTGCTCTCCCCCAGGGCGTGGCGAACGGCGCGCTCATCCAGCAACGAGGGAAAGCGAAGCAAGGACGAAACGCCGGCGTTTGGTACGGCCTCGAAGGCCCGCCGAATCCCGCCGATCAACTGTCCTGTGAGGCCGCCCCGGAGGCTGTCCCGTCCAATTTGACCCATCAACCCAGGACCGCCGATTTGGCCGATCAACTCCTCGTTCCACTCGCCGCTGGAGGGATCGACGGCGAGGCCCACCGCCTCGGTGCCTCCTTCCCCGCCGAATGACGGAAATCCCACCTCGAACCAAAACAAAGGTCCGGCGATGGGCTCGCGTTTGCCTTCCTCCGATTCGATCCACCCGACGGCGAGAATCGCCGACAACATCGGGCGCAGTTCGGTTTCATACGCTCTCGCCCGAACCGCGATCCGAGCGAGGTCCGCGGATCGAATAAAGTCGGCATCGACAAGGCCATCAGCGATCGCGGAATCGGGGACGCGGTCAAGGAAGAAACGGGAATCGATCTTCTCCGCGAAGATGTTGGGAATCAGGCGCGCCCCCGTGCCAGCTTCATAGCAGTTGCGAAGGTATCGAAGCTCCGCCTGATACGCGGTGCTGGTCTGGTTGCTGGTCTGGTTTGCGGGTTCGCGGGCCATCGAGTTCGGTCCGAAGCGGGCTGCCGGTCGGTAAACAGGCATGGTAGATGCCGCCGCCTTCGGGAGGCGAGCCGTTTCCGTTCTGGTGTGGCGCGGGCTCCACTGTTGCGGCCCGCCCGGCCGTGCCGCGCCGGCCGGCGGCGCGCGGCCGCTTTCCCTTCCGGCGATCCCGGTTACATTGGCCCGCTATGACGGCCCCAGCCGCGGAACCCCGCTCCATGCCACAGACGGCCTTTCAGATCGACGGAATGTCCTGCGCCGGTTGCGCCCGGCGCGCGCGCGAAACGCTTCTGGCGCTCGACGGAGTCGCCGACGCCGAGGTCAATTTCGCCACGCGCCAAGCCACGGTCACGGGCGTGTCCGCCGCGCGCCTCCTTCCCGCCGCCGCCGAAGCGCTGCGCGCGGCCGGGTTCCGGCTTGTCCCGTCCGAGGCGCCCCCGGAGCCCTGGTGGGGCGGGGAAATGCCGCGGGTGTTCGCCTCCGGCGCGCTGATCCTCGGGGGCTGGCTTGTGGAACCGCATGGGGCGCACCATGGCTACGACGGCCTTGCCTCGCCGCGCGAATGGGTTTCCCTCGCCGCCATCGCGGCCGGGGGGCTTCTTGCGGCGATTCCCGTGGCGCTCAACGCGTTCCGGGCGCTTGCCCGGCGCGAACTCACGGCCGATGTGCTGGTCAGCCTGGCGGTGATCGCCGCCGCGTCGATTGGCCAGTTCCTGCCCGCCGCCGAAGTCGCGTTCATCCTGCTTCTGGGCGAGCGGTTGGAGGAACTCACCCTCCGCCGCGCGCGCCGGGCCGTTGGCGATCTTGTCCGGCTCACGCCCCGCACCGCCCGTCTGGTCGAAGGCGGCGCCGAACGCGAAATTCCAGCGGCGGACGTGAAGCCGGGAGACAGGCTTCGGGTCCTTCCCGGAGAACTGATCCCGGCCGACGGCGCCATCGAGTCCGGCGCGAGCTCGGTCGTCCAGGCCGCGATCACCGGTGAATCGCTGCCCGTGGACAAAGGGCCCGGGGACGGCGTTTTCGCGGGCACGGTAAACGGCGAGGGCGCGCTGCTGGTCCGCGCGGCCGTGGCCGGGGCCGACTCGGCCCTGGGCCGGATTCAGGAGCTTGTGGAAAAGGCGCAGCAACATCACGCGCCGATCCAGCGTGTCTGCGACCGGTACGCGGCGTTTGTGATCCCGCTGATGCTGGCGCTGGCCGCCGCAACGCTGATCGCGCTCCGGTTTGGATTCCAGGAATCCTGGAGCGCCGCGTTGTACAGGGCGGTCACCGTCATGATTGTCGCGTGTCCGTGCGCCCTGGTGCTCGCGACGCCCACGGCGGTTGTCGCCGCCCTGGGGCGCGCGGCCCGCGCCGGCGTGCTTTTCAAAACGGGCGCCGCCATCGAAGCCGCGGGCCGCGTCACCGCGGTGGTTTTTGACAAGACCGGCACCCTGACCCGCGGCGCATTTTCTGTTGCCGCGTTGCACCCCGTGGGCGGCGCAACGCCGGAGGAACTTCTCGCCCATGCGGCCATCGCCGAACGGCACAGCGAGCACCCAATCGCCGCGGCGGTTCTGGACGCGGCCCGCGAGCGCGGTCTTGACGCGCCCGAACCCGAATCCTTCCGCGCGGAACCCGGCATGGGCGCGGTGGCCGTCTGGCGGGGGGCGGTCCTCCGCGCGGGGCGCGCCGGCTGGCTTGCGAAGCTGGGCGTCCCCGGCGCGGAGCGCGCGCCCGAGGCGCCGAGCGCGACGCTTTTGGGCGTGGCGCGGGATGGCGTTCTCCTTGGTTGGATCACGGTATCCGACAGCGTGCGCCCCCACGCGGCCGATGCCGTCGGGCAACTTCGCGCGCTGAGCGTGGGCCGGGTCATGATGCTGACGGGCGACCACGCGGCGGCGGCGGGTCCGGTGGCGCGGGCGGCGGGGATTGCCGAGGGGGACGTGATTGCGGAGGTGCTGCCTGGCGGGAAGGCGGAGGAGATTCGCGGGCTTCAGGCATCCGGCGCGGTGGTGGCGATGGTGGGGGACGGGATCAACGACGCGCCGGCGCTGGCCACGGCGGACGCGGGCATCGCTCTGGGCGCCAGCGGCGCGGCGCTGGCGCTGGAGGCCGCGCCGATCGCCCTGATTACCGAGGATTTGCGGCGGGTGCCGTTTGCCATCCGGATCGGGCGGTCGATGCTGGACATTGTCCGCCAGGGGCTCATCTTTTCGCTGGTCTTCAACATCACGATGATTTCCACCGCCATGCACGGTTCCCTTCCCATGTGGCTGGCCGCGGTCGCGCACCAGGGCAGCTCGATTCTTGTCATCCTCAACGCGCTGCGTTTGCTGCGGGTGCGGCTGTGAACCCGCCGGACCTTGCCGCCGCCGAACGCCGCCGTCTCAAGGGCCTGGCGCAACGGCTTGCGCCCGTTGTGTTCGTCGGCAAGTCCGGCCTCACGGAGGCGGTCACCGCGCAACTGGAGGCGGCGCTTGCCCGGCACGGGCTGGTGAAGGCCAGGTTTGTGGAGCACAAGGAGGAGCGCCACGAGTTGGCGGAAGCCCTTGCCGGCGCGACCGGCAGCGCCTTGGTCACGGTGATTGGGCACACGGCGGTGTTCTTTCGTCCGCCGCCGGCGGCTGAGCCTTGAGAGGCGCGCGGTTGGCGTTTCCGCCGCGGAGGGGGCGGCGGGTCAGCGGCCGAGGGCTTTGAGCAGTGAGTCGGGGGCGGGCTCGGGCGGGGGCGCGGGCTTTTCGCCGGCCTCTTCCAGGCGGCGGCGGGCTTCGGCGAAGTCGGGGCGCAACTCCAAGGCTTTGCGGTAGGCGGCGATGGCGCTGACGGTCTCGCCCTTGGCGTCGTAGGCGGCGCCTATATTGTACCAGGCATCGGCAAGGAGCGGATTGGCGGCGATGGCGTTGTTAAGGGCTTCGATGGCGGCGTCGGGATGGCGCAGGTCGATTTCGAGGGCGCCGAGATTGTTCCAGGCCTCGGCATGGGCCGGTTGTTCCTTGACCAGGGCGCGCAGGGTGTCGGCGGCTTCCCCGAGTTTTCCCGCGGCCTGCTGGGCGGCGGCGATGTCGAACGGCGTCTGGGGGGGGGTCTCGGCTTCGAGGGCGGCGGCCTTCGCGTACGCCTGGCGGGCCGGGGCCGCGGCGCCGGCCTCCTCGTACACGGCGCCGAGGTTGCGCCAGGCGGCGGCGTCGCGGGGTTTGCGCTTGAGCAACTCGACGTAGGCGACCGAGGAGCTGCGATGGTCCCCCTTGCGGCGGAAAAGCAGCGCGAGATGGTTCCATGTGTCGGCGTGGTGCGGATCGAGCAGGCGCGCGTTTTTGAGGGCGATGATGGCGTTGATTGTCGTGCCGCGGGCCATCATGGCCAGCCCGAGGTTGTACCACGCCGCCGGGAAATCCGACCGGATGCCCACGGCGTTGCGCCACGCCTCGATTTCGGAGGCGTTGTCGCGGGCCGCGTGATGCGCCAGCGCCAGCGCCGCCCATGTGCCGGCGGACGGCCGGTGTTCCACCGCTTTCAGCCCCGCCTCAATCGCGCGCGGCGCGTCCCCTGCCCGGCGCAGCGCGTGGCAGAGCAAGAGCCAGGGGTCCGCGTTGCCCGGCGAAAGCAGGGCGGCGCGCCGGTAGGCCGCGGCGGCCCCGGCATGGTCGGTGGACAGGTCCAAGGCGTTGCCGAGACGGAAATGGGCGTGCGCGTTGAGGGGTTCGCGGTTGGTCGCGGTTTGGAAGCGCCGGAGGGCGCCGACGCGGTCGCCTTCGATCAAAAGGGCGAAACCCTGGGCCGTGACGGGCGGCTCGTCTGCCGGCACGGGGCCGGCGACGGCGTTGGTCTCGGCTGTGATCGCGAGGACGGCGGGGTCGGTGGCGTCCGGGTCGGGCGCCGGCCGGAGCACGGGCGCGGGATCGACGCGCCGGGAGGTTCCTTGCAACGCGCGAACGAGGGCGTCGGGGGAGACGTCCGGGGCGTTGGTTTTCGCGGCGCCGGAGACGGTGGCCGCCGCGATGCCGGAGAGGAGCAGGGCGGGGAGAAGGTTGGCGGGGAGTTTCATGAATGGGCCTTCGTATGGCTTATTCGCCGAAGCCGGCGCCCGCGTACAGTTCGGCAAGCGGCAACGCGGCCCCGATTTCGGGCAGGGGGATGGCCGCGTCCAGTCCGGCGTATTCTTCCACGGCAAAGCCGCCGTCCGGCTTGCGGCGGTGGACGGTGACGGCGGGGCCTTCGGATTCGGCGAGGATGAGGACCCGGAGCGACGGGATGGCGAGATAGGCGCCCCGTTTTTCCCCGAGATCGATGCGGCGCGTGGATTCGCTGAGCACCTCGACAAGCACGACCGGACGCTCTTGATAATGTTCCTCGGGGCTGTTGGGGTCGCACACGACCATGGCGTCGGGGTAATAGAACCGGACCTGGTCCGGAAGATCGACGCGCACCTTGGTGTCGCTGTTGAACGGCCGGCAAGGAGCGCCGGCAAGCCGCCGCCCGAGGGCGAGGAGCGAGTTGAGCGCGATGGTGTTGTGGCGGTTGCTGCCTCCGGCCATCGCATGCACGTGGCCGCCGAGGTACTCGTGTTTGGCCCCGGCGACTTTTTCGCCCGCCAGATAGTCCGCGACGGAGACCGGCGCGGGAACTCGTTCGGCTGTCACTCGGGCAACGTAGCAAAGCGGGCGCTGGGACGCAATGCGCGCGGGGCGCGGGCCGGGGTGCGGGGAAATGGGCGGAGCGTGCGGAATTCGATTGGCGGGGCGCAGGCGTGATTTTCCGTCGGGTGCGCGCCGCCGCGCCGAAAAATTGTGTTGCATATCTCCATGATCTCATTATGATATCACCCAAGACGGTGGTGACGGCTGCGGGCAAGGCGCCTGGGG
Source organism: uncultured Verrucomicrobiales bacterium (assembly GCA_964435495.1). Classification (GTDB taxonomy): domain Bacteria; phylum Verrucomicrobiota; class Verrucomicrobiia; order JADLBR01; family JAIBCM01; genus CAYSZK01. The sequence goes on along the minus strand of CAYSZK010000022.1, from coordinate 13,729 downwards.
CCGGGCCGCCGCCAGAAACACAAACAAGGAAAGAGAACCTTCACCAGGAGTCATCCCCCATGAATGCCCAAACATCGTCCAGCAACCGGGAGCGTGTCGTCCGTCCAATTAGCGGATGGGTCATGCTGCCCGTCACCATTCTTCTGCTGCTCGGCGGCACAGCCCTATTCATTGCGACCGTCGTTGAGGCGGACCAGCACAACGCGGCCCCGAACTGGTTCTTGTTCACCGGGGCCATGCTGGCCGAGATCGCCGGGGTTCTGGGGTGTGTCGGGTTCTTCACCCTCGAACCGAATGAAGCGCGCGTGCTGGTGTTGTTCGGGAAGTACGTGGGCACGGTCCGCGCGAGCGGGTTCCATTGGGGCAACCCATTTTACGCCAACGGCACGGCACGGGCGCATGTGGCGGGAAGGGGGGCGCAACCCAGCGGCGCGGCGCTGCTTGCCTCGGTGATGGCGCGCCACCGGTCCAACAGCCGCAACCGCATTTCGCTGCGGGCGCGCAACCTGAACAGCGACAAGCTCAAGGTGAACGACAAACGGGGCAACCCGATTGAAATCGCGGCGGTGGTGGTCTGGCGCGTGCAGGACACGGCCCAGGCCAAGTTCGACGTGGATGACTACGAGCATTATGTGGCGGTGCAGAGCGAGTCGGCGGTCCGGCATCTGGCCAGCGCGTACGCCTACGACGACGGCGGGGAGGACGAGATCACGCTGCGCAGCGGAATGCAGGAAGTGTCCCAGGCGCTGCGGGCCGAGCTGCAGGAACGGCTCGCCAAAGCGGGCGTGGCGGTCGAAGAGGCCCGGCTGACGCATCTCGCGTACGCGCCCGAGATCGCGCAAGCGATGCTGCGGCGCCAGCAGGCCGAGGCGGTGATAGCGGCCCGGCAGAAGATCGTTCACGGCGCGGTTTCCATGGTGGAGATGGCGTTGAAGGAACTTGCCGAGAAACAGGTGCTGGTCCTCGACGACGAGCGCAAGGCTGCCATGGTCAGCAACCTGATGGTTGTGCTCTGCGGCGAAGCCGAGGTGCATCCGGTGATCAACACGGGAACCCTCTACGCCTGACGCCGGGCCATGGCGGCGCGCAAATCCTTTCTCTTGCGGCTCGATCCCGCCTTGTGGGCGGACCTTGAGGTCTGGGCCCGCGACGAATTGCGGAGTGTCAACGGGCAGATTGAGTATCTGCTGCGGCAGGCGGTGGCCCGCCGGAAGGGCGTGCCGCCGGCGCCCGGCGTTGCCGGGGCGCGGCGGGCAAGGACGGTGGAAGCGGAGCGCGGGGAGGGGGGGTAGGAGATGCGATCCATGGCCGCGACCTCCGGTTACCGGGGGTGGCGGGCACGGGACTTGCGCGTGGGCGGGAAGGCGGACGCCGCGGGGAAGCCGCCCCGCGGCGGGGGGATCAAATCTCGAAGAGGTGGGCTTGGCCCTGCCGCAGCTTCGTCGGCGCCACCAAGGAACATTCTCCAGCGTCTTCGAGGCGCAGCGTCTGGATTTCGAGCGCGCCGGAGAGCAGGTGGACGCGGACCTTGTGCCGTTTGCCCTTGCGCTGGATGGCGGCGGTGCCCCAGGCGGCGCCGTTGGACCAGAACCACGTTCCGGGCCGCGGCGCGAAGGCCATGGTGCGGGTGACGCCGGACCAATGGAACCCGGTCCACGCGAGGTAGGTGGACCATGCCGCGAGGGCGCGCCCGTAGTGGTGGCCGCATTCGGCTTCGTTGAAGGGATTTCGTTTCCGCCCGTCGTAGCGGGCGCGGACGGCGGCGGTGACGCGCAGCGCGCCGGAGTCGAACCCTTCCTGGAGCAGATGGGCGGCGAGGGCGTGCTCGAAGCCGGTCATGACTTCGTTGAAGTAAGGGAACGGCTGCGCGGGCCGGCGGCCTTTGGGGTACGTGGCCATGAGCACGCCGGCTTCGCCATCAAGGACGAACGAGCGCATGTTGTTGAAGTGGCCGGCGAAGGAGGGAAGGAAATTGTGCGCGAGAACGGCGCGCAGCGCGCGTTTGACGTGGCCGGGCTTGAGGAGATACCCCAGGCCGCAGACATGGGCCATGTGCTGGCCGATCAACTGGTCGATCAGGCACCCGGCGCCGAGCTGGAAATCGGGGTTGGTAAGATCGGCGGAACCCATCTTTGTGCGGAGCCCTTCGAGGATGGGCGCCGCGCCCGGGGGCCGCACCTGGTGCTCGTAATACGCGCCGTTGAAAAGGTGGGTGTCCGTCCAGGCGCTGCCTTGGACGAAGAGGGCGCGGCAACGGCCTGCGAACGCGGTGTCGCCGAGGTGGCGGGCCATGGCTTCGGCGGCGCGCAGGGCGCCGAGGTACCAGCCCTGCATCTGGGGGTTCGGGCCATAGTATTCGACGTCCATGGTGTTGTGCTGGCAGCCCTCCATGACGCCGTCCTGGTCGGCGTCCCAGGAGCCCGGGAGCCAGCAAAATTCGAGGGCCTTGCGGGCGGCGGGCCAGAGATCGCGGAGGAAAGCGTCGTCGCCAGAGAGCTGCCAATCGCGATGGAGCTTCATGAGGCAACCCATCTGGCCGTCGGCGGCGGCGGCGTACCAACTGTTGGCGGCGTTGGACAGGGGGAGGTTGACGCGGAAACTCATGAGCCCGTTGGGATGGAGGGCGTGGTGGAATTCGACGCCGCGCATGGAGCGGGCGAGGCCGCCGAACAGGAAGGCGAGGGCGTTTTCGTAGTTCCAGACGTGGGTGCAGGAGCCGTGGCAGCTTCCCGTGTCGTCGCCGCAACCCTCCCAGGCGAAGAAGCGCCCATCATCCAGGCGGAAGCACGTTTCCGAGCGCAGCGTACTGAGGTTGAAGAGGGCGGCCTCCTTGACGGGTTCGGGGGCGGGGCTGGCACAGAAGGCGCGGACAAACGCGGCGGTGCGGTGTTCGAGGTCTTCGAGGTTGTCCGCGGTGTGGGTGGCGGCATCCCAAGCGGTGGGGAAGCGGGTGGCGTAATCATTGCGGAGCGTGTCGGCGGCGGCGGGGTCGAGCCCGGCGGCGCGGCATTCCTCCGTGGAGCGCGGCGTCCAGGTCTCGCGGTTGGGGAAGTGCCAGGCGAGAAGGAAGGTGACCGTGTGCCCGCCTCGGGCGGGGATGCGGAAGCGGACGCAGAGCGCGGAGAGCGTTTTGTCGCCGGGCAGGGCGTCGCGCGGGGCGACGGCGCCGCGGGCGAGGAGGTCGTCCCACGCCCAGAGGAGTGAGCCGCCCCAGCCAAGTTCGGGGGTGGAGAGGCGGTGGGAGACGCCGTGGGCGGCGGTGGTGGCGAGGGCGTAGTGTCCGGCGCAACGGGAGAGCGGGGGAAGGTTGGCGGCGGAGAAGATGATGCCGCGCAGGCCGCCGGCGTTGCGGAATTCCTGGCGGAGCCCCGGATCATCGAATTTTGGGGTTTCGTTGAGATAATTTTCGGCGTGGGCGCAGAGGGCGGCGTCGAGGGGGGCGGCGGTGCGGTTGCGGACGCGGAAGCGAAGAATGGCAACCGGAAGGCCGGAGCGGTCGGGATCGCCGGGAATGAGAGGGTTGAACGCCTCGATGCGGACCGTGGCGGGGACGGATGGGTCGGCGAGATGGACGCGGCCGAAGGGATAGGCGGCGTCAAACGCGGCGTTGCGGAAGCGCGGGAGGCCATGGCGCGGGGCGGGTGATCCAAAGGGGCCTTCGAATTCGGAGGGGTCGAGGGGTCCTTCGACGAGGCGGATGGCGGGTGGGCGGGCTTTGGCGCGGGTCCAGAGCAGGAAATGGGCGTCGGCGCCGGGGCAGCCTTTGGCGGGGCGGGACTGGAGTTCCCAGTCGCGAAGATTGCCGCGTCCGGCGAGGGAGACGGTGCCGGTGCCGATGCCGCCGAGAGGGAGGGCGATGCGGTGGAGATGATCGGCGTCGTAGCGTTTGAGGACGGGCCAGGCGGAGGATGGGGTTCTCATACGGGCGAATGAGTGTGGAACGGCGGCGCACGGATGGGAAGAGTAAACGGGGGCCGGTGAGTCGGGCGGGGGTTTGTCAGGCAAGTGCGGAACACTGCGTTTGCCAGGGGCTTTGCGCTTTCATTTCGCAAGTGTGCCGATAGGGTCCGGCGGCGATGGCATCGGATTACGACGGGGCGTGGAAAGATGTCTTGCACCGGCGGCTGCGGGAGGCGCTGCGGTGCTTCTTTCCGACAGTGGCGGAGGCCATTGATTGGTCCGTTGCGCCGGAGTTCCTCGAGCAGGAACTGCGCGGGCTATCGGTGCAGGGAGTAAGCGCGGACAACCGGGTGGACGTGCTGGTCAAGGTCGCAACACGGGAAGGCAACCGGCAACTGATTTTCCTGCATCTGGAGGTGCAGAGCTTCAAAGAGGAAGGGTTTGCGGCGCGGGTATTCCGGTGCTTCCACATGATCCGGGCGACCTGCGGTCCGGAAGTGGTGACACTGGCAGTGCTGGCCGACTTGGACCCGGATTGGAAACCGGCGGAATACCGTCACGAACGGCTGGGGTGCGAGGTCTTGTTCCGTTTTCCGTGCTGCAAGCTGCTGGAGATTCTGCCGCGGCTGGAGGGGGACGATTCGTTGCCGGCGCTGGCGGCGTGGGCGCAGATCGAGGCGCTGCGGACCAGCCGCCACCCGGACAAACGGCTGGCGGCGCGGTGGTTGTTGACACGGCGGCTTTTCGAGAAGGGCTACGACAAGGAGGCGATCCGGGAGGCGTTTGAGTGCATTGCGCGGATGATGCGCCTGCCCGAGGAACAACTGTTGAAATTCCGGCGCCAACTGGCAAAGTATCGGAAGGAGAAAGCCATGCCCATCCTCACCGACATTGAAGAATACGCCATGGAACAAGGCCGACAAGAAGGCCGGCAAGAGGGCCGGCAAGAGGGGGAGGTTCTCGCCCGGCAGTTGGACATCGTTGATGCGCTTGAGGCCCGATTCGCCGTGTTGCCTGAGGGCTCGCGAGACGCCATCCTCCGAATCAACGACCCGGCGCGCCTCCGCGAACTCCTCCGGCTTGCGGTCCGTTGTCCGGACGCCGCCGCGTTTGTGCGGGAGTTGTGACGCGCGGGCTCAAGGGCCGCACGAAAAGCGGGCGCCAACGGCGGTCGCGTCCACTTTGCCGCGCGCGGTCCTGGGCAGGGCCGGGAAGGATTCGAGGATGCGCGGAAGTTTCCAGGCGGGGAGTTTTTGGGCGAGGCGCGCGCGCAGGGCGGCGCCAGGCTCGTGGGATTCCGCCGCGGCGACGAGATACTCGCGGTTGCCCGATCTGGCGGCGGACGCCCAGGCGTCGGTGACGCCGGGCAGGGTTCGGAGGGCGCGTTCCACTTCGGCGGGATCGACCTTGCGTCCGCCGATGTTGGCGGCGGGCCGGATCCGGCCGAGGAGCCTGAGGCGGCGGCCGGGGAGGAGTTCTGCGCGGTCGGGCAGAATGATGCGGCGGGAGGGATGGAGGACGGCCCGGCTGGTGACGGCGATGCGGCGGCCGCGGGTGATCGCGATCCGGACGCCAGCGAGGGGAGAGCCGATGGCGGCGCCTCGGAGCGAGTCGGCGCCCTCACGGTCGTAGGCGACGCCGCCGGATTCGGAGGCGCCGTAGAAGTTGTGGGGGACAAGGCCAAACTTCGCGTGGAAAGCCCGGGCGGTCTCCGCCGGCAGGGGGGCGCCGGCGGAGATGGCGAGGCGCAGGGGCTGGAGCGTGGGAATGGACGGTGAGGCGGCGAGGGCTTGGAGAACGGACGGTACGGTGGGGAAAACCGTGAGCCGCCAGCGGGCGATCCATTCGGGGATTTGGGCGGGAACAAATTCGGGGGCGGCGGCGGCGGGAGTTCCTTGGAGGATGAGGGGCATGACGATGTTGCCGAGGGCGTAGGAATGGCCGAGGGGGATGAGGGCGAGGTTCCGGTCGGTGGGGCGGACGCCCATGGTGCGGGCGACCTGGCGTCCGTCGGCGATGAGTTGGGCGGCGCGGCAGGGCCAGGGTTTGGGCAGTCCGGTGCTGCCGGAGGTGAGTTTGAGGCAGGCGAAGTCCGGCCAGCGGCGGCGGGCGGGGCTGGCGATGGGAAGGCATGCGCCGGGGACGACGAGGAGCGAGGCGCCAAGGTTTTGGGCGATGGCAAGGGCGGCGTCACGGGGCGTGGCGGGGTCGATGGGAATGGCGGTGGCGCCCAGGAATTGGAGACCGAGGAAAATCTCGAACCATTCGGTGGAGTTGGGCAATGCGAACGCGGCGGCGCGGTTGACGAGGCGCCGGTGCGTGAAAGCCCAGCCGAGGGCACGGCCCCGGACGCGTTCGAAGTTCCAGCGTGTGCCCGCGGGCAGATCGATGACGGCGGTGGCGCGCAGGTGGCGGGAGGCGGTGGCGTTCCAGAGGCGCCAGAGAGGGGAGGGGCGGTCTTGGCGGGGAACGGGGGTTGTCATGGGGGCAGCGTGGCCAGGCGAAGGCCGGCTTGTCGAATGGAATGGATGACAGCGCGGGCGGCGCTGGCGGCAAGCGGCTGGTCGAACACGCCGTCGCGGGCGCCGATGTCTTCGCCGTCGTGGAGAGTGATGATGGCGCCGGGGCGCAGGCCGCGGGCGACGCGGTGGGCGCACAGGGCGGGGGGCTCGGCCCAGCCGGGGGGCACAAGATAATGGAGGCCGGGGAGGATGCTGAGTTGGGCGATGCGAAAGCCCTCGTCCGCGGCGAGCCGGATTTCGCGGGGACCGGCGGGGCCGAAGGGCGGGCGGACCCAGGGAAGGAGTGGGGTGGCGGGGGCGGCGTTGCGGATGGCGGCGGCGTTGTCGCGCCAGGATTGGCGGAGGGCGGAGGGGGTGAGCCTTGGGAAGGCGATGTGGTTGTCGCCGTGGAGGGCGAGCGCGTGGCCGTCGCTGGCGATGCGCCGGACGATATCGGGATGGCGGCGGCAGCGGTCGCCGAGGAGAAAGAACGTGGCGCGCACGCCTTCGTTGTGGAGCGCGTCGAGGAGGGCGGGCGTGAAGCGGCTGGGGCCGTCGTCGAAGGTCAGCGCGGCGGCGCCGGGATCGGGGAGCCGCCAGAGCATTCCGGGATGGCGCCACGCGCCGAGGCGGAGGAAGAGCGGGACGAGATAAGGGGCGGGGATGGGCATTGGGGGTCGGAGCTTGGGGCAGGCAAAGCGCTGGGCGCAACAGAATCCGGCATGGGCGGCGCGGCGCGGTCCATGGATTCCCTTTTTGACAGCGCGCGCGGGATTTGCAGGATGGGGGCGGGTTGGGGAGGTGGCGACGGGCAACCAAGAAAGAGAACATGGCCAGCCGGGTGTTGTTGTTGAGCGTGAACGAGTATGGATTTCCGTACCCGGTGTTTCCGCTGGGGGTGGCGCAGGTGGAGGCGGCGTTGCGGGAGGCGGGGCACGAGACGCGGCTGGTGGATTTCAGCATGGGGCGGCCGGACATCGGGGCGTTGGTGGGGGAGTTCGGGCCGGATTTCGTGGGGATATCCCTGCGGAACATCGACGACGCGATGATTGGCAGGCGGGAGACATTTTTTGGGGCGTTGACGGAACTGACGGCGGAGCTGAGGCGGCACACGCGGGCGCCGGTTGTGCTGGGCGGGAGCGGGTTCTCGATTTTTCCGGAGCTGTTGCTGGCGCGGTCGGGGGCGGATTTCGGGATTCAGGGGGAGGGGGAGAGCCAGTTTCTGGCGTTGATCGGGGCGGTGCGCGGGGGCGGCGATGTGGGGGCGGTGTCGGGGCTGGTGTATTGGCGGGAGGGGCGGGTGGTGGCGAATCCGCGGACGCGGGTGGAGGCGCCGGACCGGATTCCGCGGGCGTTTCGGCGGCCGGAAATGGTGGCCCATTACCTGCGGGTGAGTTCGATGTTGAACGTGCAGACCCAGCGCGGCTGCGCGTTGCAGTGTGTGTATTGCACCTATCCATTGCTGGAGGGGCGGCGCTACCGGCGCCGTCCGGCGGAGGAAGTGGCGGAGGAAATGGCGGAGATGGCGGCGATGGGGGCGCGGTACGCGTTTGTGGTGGATTCCGTGTTCAACACGTCGGAGGGGCATGTGTCGGAGATATGCGAGGCGCTGATCCGGCGTGGGACAGGGTTGAAGTGGTGTTGTTTCCTGCGGCCGCAAAGGGTGGGGCGGGGGTTGATGCGGTTGATGGCGCGGGCGGGGCTGGCGCATGTGGAGTTTGGGTCGGACAGCTTCAGCGATCCGGTGCTGGAGGCCTATGGGAAAGGGCTGACGTTTGGCGACATCGAGGAGGCAAGCGGCGCGGCGCGGGCGGAGGGGGTGGAGCATGCGCATTTCCTGATTTGCGGAGGCCCGGGGGAAACGGCGGAGACCCTGGAGGAAACGGTCCGGCGGGCGGACGCGATGCGGGGGGCGGTGTTGATGGCGCGGGCGGGGATGCGTGTGTATCCAGGGACGCCGTTGTACGGGCAACTGGCGAGGGGCGGCACCGGGGGGATGCCGGCGGAGTTGTTGGAGCCGTATTACCAGTTGGCGGAGGGGATGACGGCGGAAGGGGTGCTGGGGCGGTTGCGGCGGGCGGCGGCGGAATCGCCGAATTGGATCGTGGACGATCCGCCGCCGGTGTACCACCGGCTGGCGGAACGGCTGCGGCGGAAGGGGGTGGTGGGGCCGTTGTGGAGTTACGCGGCGTTGTTGCAGCGGATTGGAAACGTGGCGGCGGGATGAGAGGGCGCCGCGGGGCGGGTCCGCACAAAAGGCGTGCGCGGGAGGGCGCCGCCGGGCAGGTTGGGGGGCGGATGCGAATTTGGGCATGGATGCTATTGGTGGCCGCGGGCGCGTGTCCGGCGGCGGGGGCGGACGCGCGGGCCCGCGGGTTGGTGGACCGGATGGTGGAACGGGACGCGGAGTTGGTGCGGCGCCGGGCGGCGCTTGTCTACACGCTGGAGACCGTGAGGATCAAGCTGGACGTCGCGGGGCGGGAGACGTCGCGGACTCGGGAGTTGAAGACGATGGGCGGGGCGGCTCGGGGGGAGTACGGGACGCGCGAGGGGCGGGACGGGGCGATGGAGGGGGACTTGCGGCGCGCGTCGGAGGAGGAGCCGTTCGAACTGTTGACGATGTTGGACCATTACGAGTTCACGGTGGCGGGGGCGGAGACGGTGCATGGGGAAGCGTGCGCGGTGGTGGCGTATGCGCCGCGGCCGGGGATGCCGCATCGGAACCGGGAGCAGAAAGTTTTGAACCACACGTCGGGCCGGATGTGGATACGGGAGGCGGACGGGACCCTTATGCGGAACGAGGGGCGGTTGATGGGGCCGGTGGCGGTGGCGTGGTTTTTCGCGACGTTGCGGGAGATGGCGTTCCGGTTTGAGACGGCGCGGTTGCCGAACGGCGATTACGGGCCGGCTTCGGTGGCCTACCAGTTTCACGTGAAAGCGATGATGGCGGACGTGCGGGAGCGGCACGAACGGCGGATGCTGGAGTACCGGGAGCGATGATGCCACGCCGCGGGTGGTGGGGCGGATGCCGGAGGCGTGGATGGTTTCAGGCGGCGCAGGCGTGGGTGAGCGAGGCGAGGAGGCCCTGGGAGGAGGGCAGAAGCCCGGCGGCATCGATGGCGCGGAGAACGCGCTCCTCGTTCATGAAGACGCGGTTGCGGCGGTAGAGGACGTAGTTGCCGCGCCAGGATTGCGGGGTGAGATTGATGGTCGCAAGATTGGCGCCGGCGCGCAGGGCGCGGGTGTAGCCGGATTCGTCGAGGATATTGAAGGCGCTGACGGCGGGAATGACGTGGCGCGGGTTGCGCAGGCGGAGGAGGGCCAGGGCGTTCAGCGTGTGGTCCAACGGCGCGGGCGCCTGTCCGGCGAACGGGGTTTCGGACCCGGGGATGAAGGGGCTGACGCTGGAACCGGCGAGGGGCAGGCTGGAGAGGAGGTTGAAGGTTTCGGCGAGGTGGGCGGGGGTTTGTCCTGGCAGGCCCATGATGAAACCGGAGGAGACCAGCCAGCCGGCGCCGGCGAGATGGTGAATGGCGGCGACGCGTTCGGCGAGGGTGCCCGGGGCCTGGAGCGTTTCGAAATGGGGGGCGTTGCCGGTTTCGATTTTGATGATGTAGTAGCCGGCGCCGGCGTCGCGGAGCTCGCGGTAGAGCGCCGGGGAAAGCGTGCCGAGGCAGCCGCTGATGCCGAGGCCGGTGTGGGCGCGGACTTCGCGGAGGAACGGGACGATGATTTCGCGGACGGCGACAGGATCTTCGCCGGTCTGGATATTGAGGTCGGTGACGGACCCGGGCAGTTCGTCGAAGACGATGCGGCGCAGGGTGTCCAGGCCGGCGCGGTAGCGGGAGAGGGCGCGATTGTCACGGCGCATGCCGCAGTAGGCGCAGTTTTCGCGGCAGAAATTGGAAATCTCGATCACCGCGCGTACAAAAACACGGGGGCCGAAGGCGCTGTCGCGGGTTTCGCGGGCGGCGGCGTGGAGATCGTGCTGGGCTGCGCCGGAGGCGCGGATGGCGGCCTCCACGGCGCCGGGGCTGGAGGCGGGCGCGGTCACGGGGCTTCCGGGGTTGCGGGGTTTTTGGCGGGCATTGTGGGACGGTAGCATGGAGGGAGAGCCCGGGTAAAGGGGGCGGCCATGCGTGCGGCGAGGCGGGCGCACGGGCGGGCGCCAGTCCAGGGGGCGCCATTCCAGTGGATGGGCAAGGGGAGCCATGCGGCGGCCCAGGCGGCGGCGCGAAGCCACGGGACGAGCGGCAGGGCGAGGACGGTGGCGGGGGAGGTGCGGCAGCGAAGGCGGCGATGGATGGCTGCAATCCAGAGTGTTTCCCAGGCGGCCCAGGCGATAGTGGCCGTGGCGAGGGCGGGGGAAGGCCGGGCGAGCGTGGCGAGGGTCCAGCCGATCAAGGGCAGGACGGCGAGGTGGGCGAAGGACCCGGCCGGGGCGCTCCAGTGAATGGCGGTCTGCCAGCGGACGAGATGATTCCAAGCCTGGCGCCAGGATGCGGTTTCCGGGAGTGTGGCGCAGCGTGCGCGGGCCACGGCGACCGGGGCGAGGAGGCGGCCCAGGCGGTGGTCGTCGGCCAGGGTGTTTTCGAGTTCCGGCCAGGATACGGCGGCGTTGAACTCGCGCGAGTCGAACAGCGCGGCGGCGCCGACGGCGGGGGCCTTGCCCTGGGGGGCAAGGAAGAGGAGGCCGGGCAGCACCTGGAGGTGGACGAGCGCGGCGTCGGCGAGGGCGCGGGGGTCGCGAAGATTTTCGATGGTGTAGGGGGCGGTGACAAGGCGCGCGCGGCCGCGGGATTGCCATGCGGCGCGGAGGGATTCGAGAAAACCGGGAGGGGCGGAGATGTCGGCGTCGCTCCAGAGCCAGAGTCCTTCGGGGGCGTGGGCGGCGAGTTGGCGCAGGTGCCGGATTTTGGGATTGGCGCCGGGTTGGGGAGCGGTGTGGGTAAGGATGAAAATCAGGCCGGGATGGGCCAGGCGCCAGCGTTGGACGGCGGGATTCCATGCGGCGGCGGCGGGCTCGGGGATGCCGAGGAGGAGGTGGTCGGCGGGTTGCAGTTGGCGGAGAAAACTTTCGATGGCGTGTTCGAGTGAAGCGGCCAGGTGGAGGCCGGGCGGCACGGGTTTGAAGACCGTGATGGCCGGGGCGGCGGGGGGTGGGCGGCTGTGCGGAGGGCGGGGGGCGGGGTTGGCGGGGGGTCGGACGAGATGCCAGGCGAGGACGTGCCAGGCGAGGGCGGCTAGGGACCAGGCGGCGAGGAGGGCTTCAAGCGGCATGGGGTTGGGGGACGGCGCCGCGGGGTGTGGAGATTTGGGGTGAATGGGCGCGGAACCAGGCGACGGCTTCCGCGACGGCGTCATCGACGGTTCTGGCGGGGCGCCAGGCGAGGGCGATCTGCGAGGATTCGACATCGAAGAACCTGCGTTTGCGGGCCTGGATGGCGGATTCGACGCAGACGCGGCGGGAGGCGCGCGGGTGGAGGAAGTGGCCGATCTCGCCCACGACACCGGCGGCGGCGATCAGCGGCCAGGGGAGGACGACGTTGGGAGCGGGGATGCGGGAATGGCGGGAGACGAGCCGCAGGAAATCGTCGAGCCATAGGTTGGCGCCGCCGAGGAGGTAGCGGCGTCCTGGGACGCCGCGGGTGGCGGCGGCGACGAGACCGGCGGCGAGGTCGCGGACATGAAGGAAGTTAAGGGCGGTGCGGGAGGAGCAGGGGAACTGGTGGAGGAGAAAGTCGCGGATGATGGCGCCGGTGGGGGTGGGGGTGGCGTCTTCGGGGCCGACGGGGCAGGTGGGGCTGGCGATGACGACGGGAAGGCCTTGGGCGGCGGCGTCCAGGGCGAGGCGTTCGGCGAGCCATTTGGTGCGTTTGTAGGGGCACAAGGCCGGGGGCCGGGGCGGGAAATCGGCGGCGCGGTTAAGGGTGCCGCAGCCACGGAGCAGGCCGGCGGTGCTGATATGGACGACGACGGCTGGGCGCGCGCGGGCGGCGGCGTCGAGGACGCGGCGGGTGCCGAGGACATTGGCTTGGTGGAGGCCGCGGCTATGGCCGAGACCGAAGCGATAGGCGCCGGCGGCGTGGTAGAGCGTGGCGCCGGCGGGGATGAACGGCGCGAGATCGTCGGAGGCGACATCGGCGGCGGCGATTTCGACGGAGGGCGGGAACAGATTGCGGGCGGCGGCGGGGTCGCGCACGAGGGCGCGGACCGCGAGGCCCTGGCCGCAGAGTTCGCGGACTAGCCAGCGGCCTACGAAACCGGATGCTCCGGTGACGACGGCTTGCGCCCTTCCCATGCGTGCAGTTAGAGTGAGCGGCATGGGAAAAGCAATCCGCGTTTTTTGGGCATGGGGTATTTTGGCGGCGGCGGGGGGGGCGGCCGGGGCGGCGGCGTCGCCTGGGGCGGCAGGGGTCCGCGGGTTGCGCTGGCCGGAGGACACGTTTGCGTTTGCGAACGAGACCGTCTGGAGTTACCGGGATGGGCGGGTGGTTGGGCGGGCGGATTCGGATGGGGAGGTGGACGGGGAGCGATACACGCGGAGGTGTTTTGTGATGGCGCGGGCGGCGGTGCAGTTTTGGAAGTTTGCGCGGTTTGAGGCTGGGGCGGCGGCGGTTGGGGACGAAGAACTGGCGCGGCGGGTGCGGGAAGTGGCGCGGCGGGCGGTATGGGCGGAGGCGTTGCCTTGGGGGAAGCGGGTGGTGATGCCTGGGCATCCCGGACTGCGCGAGCTGAGCCGGGCGCGGGCCGGGGTGTTGCGGGCGAACATAGGGCAGGGATGGCCGACGTATTTTCGGCCGGGCAATTTTGGGATTGTGCTGCCACCTGGGCGCGGGGCGCAGGAACGGGCCCGCGCGGAGATCGAGCGGATGCTGGCGGCGGGGGAGCCGCCGATTGTGTGGATGGCGAATTTTCCGTCGTTGTCGGTGAACCACGCGGTGGTGGTGGTGGGGCGCGCGGGGCGCGGCGGCTACCGGGTGTACGACCCCAACCTGCCGGATGAGGCGCCGGTGCTGGAGTTTGCCGTGGGGGAACGGACCTTCCGGTTTCCGAAGACTTTCTATTTTGCGGGTGGCGCGGTGGACGCGCGGGTGGTGTACCGGGGGATGTTGCGGTGAGCGGCAAGGCGTTGGTGACAGGGTGGGGAATGGTGACGCCGCTGGGGTTGGACGCGGGGAGTTCGTGGGCGGCGTTGGTGGCCGGGCGTGCGGCGCGGGCGCCCGTGGCGCTGTTTTCGACCGAAGGCTGCCGATGCCGTGAAGCGGCTTCCGCGCCACTGAAGGAGGGGAGTGGATGGGGAGGGGGGGCGTCGAGGGCGTCGTTGC
>CAYSZK010000021.1:38539-44397 GCA_964435495.1 uncultured Verrucomicrobiales bacterium | reverse complement strand
GTGGTGTGCAAATTTGTACAGTACATTCTTCGAAAAGTTCATGACAGGCTCTAGACGGTGGCGGAGGAAAAGAGTTCGGGTCTACGGGATTCGTCCCTGCCTCTTCCTCCGTTCTGTTGGACGCGCCATCCCCATCAAAATCATCCTCGCCCAGCACATCCCCGACCCCCGTGATCCCGTCACCGGGATCCGCATCGACGATCTGCTTCTCCCACTCGTCCGGCAGACCGTCCCCGTCCAGGTCACCCGGATTCCGCGCCACGTCAGCGAACCGATACCCCACCCGCACGTCGTCAAACCATGCCCGCCCGTTGATCACCCAGTATCCGAGCCCGATGGATTCGATATCGAACAACGGGAAGTCCCGCAGGACGGCATCGGGCGCGCCCGGTGTCTCCCCTTGCGGGTCCACCCACATCTCCACTCGCGAACCGGCGCCGGGCCGTGCGGCCACCACGCGGCCCACAAGCAGGTGGGTGCGGCCCTTCTGGAACGGAACGGAAGATTCGACGTTGGTGTGCATCAACACCATGTCCGGGCCAACCAAGGTGTTGGCGCGAATGACGAAATTGCTCCAAAGCTCGCCTTTGCCGGCCTGGATGTCGTATTGGACCGCGTTGGTCCGAAGCCCTTGCAACAAAACCCCGGCATTGCGGACATCCCCCGTCCCGTGGAGCAAATAGGAATACCAAATCTCCCCGCCACCCGCTGGCAGCTTTTGGGCCAGCATCCGTGTGTTGTGCGCGGCCCGGCTTCCCGAGGAACTTCCCGAATACGCCCCATTGGAAAGCGCACCCACTGCCGATCCTCCCGCGGGAAACGGTCCCACCAAGCCCTCCGAACCCGACCAACTCCAAAACGCCGACCATGCGTTGCTGCCAAACCCCACCCCGCCGTTACGCCCAAGCAGCGCTCCCTGGGGATAGTCGAAAGGCTCGCGCACGAACAGGCCGGCCCCGGCCGGTGGCGCGGACGCCGGGTCGACCGGATCGGTCCCGTATTGGTGCTCCAGCCCGTTTGGCGCCCCGTCTCCATCAAAATCATCTCCGGGCAAAACCCCCGCAATCGAGGTGATCCCATCGTCCGCATCCGCAGTGGCAATCTGCCATTCCCAGGCATCCGTGAGGCCGTCCCCGTCCGCGTCGGCGCGCGCGATGGCCGTGATGGGGCCCGCGGTGCGCGAAAGCCCCTGGTGGTCCGTGGCCCGGATGGCCAGGCGGTGGGCGCCTTCGGATTCGGGCACCCACGGCCACTGAAACGGCGCTTGAAGATCGGAGCCCAGCTTTTCGGTGGCGTCGTAAAAGTCCACCCGGGCGATCCCGCCATCGGGGTCGCTGGCCGCGACATCAACCACCGTTGGGACGCCAACACTCACCACCCCGCCGTCCGCGGGCGCCACCAACGCCACCTCCGGGTACGCGCCACGCTTTCGCGGGGAGGCCGCGGGACCGGCCCCGGAAGGCTTGAATTTGGAGTCCCGCGAGAGGACGATCTTGTCCACGCACGCCCCATCTTCCCGCATCCACAGATTCAGCACATGCAGCCCGGTCGTCGTGACGGTGATTCGCGCGGGCGCCTTGTCGAGAGTGTCGCTGGTCCATGCCCACCTGCCCTTTTGGTCCGGCAGATCGATGCGGTCGGCTGCCGCCACAACCGCCCCATCCAGGCCCGCGTGCACGCTGTCATCGGACCCACTTGCGCCACTGCCAAGGATCCAGAGAGTGTAAATCCCGGTGGAGTCAAACTCGATCCGGTAGTCCAGGCGCGGCGCGCTGGTTTCGATACTGCTGTTGACGGTCACGCCCTTGTTCGGCAGGGCCTTGACAACGGGGCCGGACGGCGCCGCCGCATCTTGTTCGACGACCCACGCGTTCCCGCCTTGGTCCGCACGGCTGGAAAAGGCCTCCGCTTCCATCGAAATCACCGCGCCTCCCGCCTGCAGGATATCCCCCACAAGATCGCCCCATCCTTCATTGGCTTTCCCGACCGGCGCCGGCTTCGCGCGGTCCGACTTGGCGCCGTCGGCCAGTTGGCCCGCGTCGTTCTTTCCCCAGGTCCACAACCGGCCGTCGTCGGTGACCGCCACGCCGAACCTCCCGCCCCCAGCCAGGTCCAGGACCCCCTTGGGCAGCGCCACGGGCACGGGCGCCAGGGAGTTGGACTTCGCGCCTGTCCCCAACTGGCCCGACTTGCCATCGCCCCAGGCCCATGCCTGTCCCGACGTGTCCACCACCAAAGAAAAGTCGCCGCGCGTCCGCCCGGCCAGCCACACGTTGCTCATCGCCATGACCGGCGACGTTCGCATGTTCGTGCCGCCCAGACCCAACTGGCCCCGCCGGTTCCCGCCCCAAACCCATAGCACGCCCTCCCGGTCCAAGGCCATCCCGTGATTCGCGCCTCCTCCGAGTGCGACAATATTGGCCAATCCAGGGACTCGGCCGGGCACGGTCCGCCGCACCGTGGTGCCATCGCCAAGCTGGCCCTCGGTATTGCTTCCCCACGCCCACACCGCTCCGTTCTCCAGGAGCGCCAACGTGAACTCCGACCCGCCATGAACCTCCACCACCGGCTCCAAGCCAGGCACCGGGGCTGCCGTAGGGCGGTCGGTCGTATCCCCAAGGCCCAGCTGGCCGCTGCGGTTCTTGCCCCAAACCCAAAGGAACCCATCGGAATCCAAGGCCGCGCTGTGAGCCCCCCCCGCGGCAACGCCCACCGCATTCGAAATCCCGGCCACCCGCACGGGAGCCTGCGCCGCCTTCGTGGTTCCGTTGCCAAGCTGGCCACCGCCGTTTTCGCCCCATGCCCGCACCGAACCGTTGCTCATCAATGCCAGCGCGTGCGCATCACCCGACGCAATGGCGGAGACGCCAAAACCGAGGCCGGGAACCTCGCGGAAGGGCGGTTTGCCGCCATAGTTCTGTTTGCCCATGACGCCCCAGGCGGTGACGCCGCCCGAAGCCGGCAGCAGCACCCCATGGCGTTCGCCCGCGGCCACCTGGCCCGCAATAAAGTACATGCCTTGTGTCACGCCTCCCGCGTCGCCAGAGCTCGTCCAGACCCGCGCCCGCACTTCGGTGTGCTTGTTGACCGGGATGTTGGTTGCAACCGGGTCGATCTCGATCGGGTCCTGCCCGTTGACAGTGAACCGCACCACCGAACCCGGAAACGACGACGACGCCGTCACCGTCAGGGGACGGGCATAGACACCCCCGGGAGGTTCCAAGACGGGAAAAAGGCACCATGGCCCACACAAGAACATCACGAGCCCATGGCTTCCCACGACCGCCAATCCCGCCAATGCAAGGCCAGCGGCCACCCTCCCATCGATTTGCGAAGAACTCCGTTTGACACCCGCGATCCGCCTAATAGCCATTGTGCCTCCCAATTTGTGAAGTGTTGCCGCCCAAAACTTGCGAACCGCATCTTGGGTTACCCCACCAAACAGCACAAGCATAAATTACGGCCCGGTCCCCGCTTCGGTAGAACGAACCTTTAAAGGCTTTGTAACAAAGGGTTGTAATCCGCTTGTCCTTCATGAAAATAATTTGTGGGTATTTCAGGCAATCTTATCGATGGATCGCTTGTAGGCCCCGCGAGGGACTTGTCCAAACTGTTCTCATCTGCCCACCCACACCTTGCAGGGTGCCCAGGATAATGCTTGCCTGGATATTTCCCGTCCGGCATAAACTCTTCCCTCGTGAGACTCCCACCGCCCCTCCGCCTTCTCCCGCCCATCCTCGCGGCCCTGGCCGTCTGCGCCCTCGCCGCGCCCCCCGCGCCCAAAAAAGTCCTCGTCTGCACCGTCACCACAGGCTTCCGCCATTCCTCGATCCCGGACGCCGAAAAAGCGCTTGAAGCCATCGGCGCCCAATCCGGCGCCTACACCGTCGCCGCGTGGTGCCGGCAGCCGGACATCAAGGTCCCCAAGAAACCCCAGGCGCCCCGCGAACCCAAAGCCGGCGCCGACGCCAAGGCGAAGGAACGGTACGCGGCGGATTTGAAGAAATTTGAGGAGGCCATGGCCGCGTGGACGCCGGAAAAGGAAAAGGACGCGGCGGACGCGGCGGCAAAGTTCGACGCGGCGTTTAAGGAAAGCCTCGCGCCTCTGGCGCCCGAAGCCCTGCGCAAGGCCGGCATCGACTGCGTGATCTTCGCCAACACCACCGGCGAGCTGCCTTTGCCCGATCCGCAAGGGTTCCTCGAATGGATCGCCGAGGGCGGCGCCTTCTGCGCCATGCACAGCGGCAGCGACACGTTCCACAAGTTCAAGCCCTACCTCGACATGCTCCAGGGCCAGTTCGCCGGCCACGGCGCCCAGGTTCCCGCGGACCTCGCGGCGGGGGACACGGCGCATCCGGCCAACGGCGGCATCGGCGAAACGTGGCGGCTCAAGCAGGAGGAGATGTACCTTATCAAAAACCACGACCGCTCCACGCTGCGGGCGTTGTGGTTCCTGCGGCATCATCCCAACAAACCGGAAGAAACCGGATACTTCCCGGTAAGCTGGTGCCGCACGCACGGCAAGGGGCGTGTGTTTTACACCTCGCTCGGCCACCGCGAAGACCTGTGGAACAACGATCCCGCGCTGCCGGGGCGCGTCAACCCGGCCGAGACCAGCGACCAATACCGCGCCCATCTGCTCGGCGGCATTCGCTGGGCGCTCGGCCTGGCCGAGGGAAGCTCCGATCCCAATCCGGCCGCCCAGTAGCCGGCGACCGCTTTTTTTCCGCGAATAGGCGAAATCCGCCTTCCCGCCGGACCCTGACAGTCCCGGCAACCGGGTAACAGGAATCGCAAGGCAAGCCCGGCTCGTTATGAATCGGGCGCCTCCCCCGGCGCTGCGGGATTCCAACGTCCCGCTTCCCGCGCAGGCGGCCGCCCCGAGTCATTGGCTTCCCGAGGGATGTCCCAGAAGTCTGTCCCTCATTTTTACTATTCTATACTGGAGTTTGGATGCACCCGCGTAAACAGTTTTTCCGACAATTCCGCCTTTTCGCCGTAACGCGCCGCCTTCCGCGTGGTAGCCTCCCGGAACCCAAACACAAACAACACCGCGCATGCCCCCTAACCCGCCGCCCACGCCAACGCCCCAGCCGCCCCAGCCGCCCCAGCCGCCCCCGCCGCACAAGCCCGCCGCGCCCGCCGCGGCACAGCCGGATGCGCCCGCGGAGGCCCGGCGCGATTTTCACGACGAGAAAGACGCCTCGAACCGCGAGCTATTTCTTTATGGAATGGGCGGCATCACCGACGA
This sequence comes from uncultured Verrucomicrobiales bacterium, assembly GCA_964435495.1. GTDB lineage: Bacteria > Verrucomicrobiota > Verrucomicrobiia > JADLBR01 > JAIBCM01 > CAYSZK01. The sequence continues at coordinate 39,146 of CAYSZK010000021.1, read as the reverse complement.
CCTCGGCATGGCCGGTTTCAATAATCTCAACGCGCTTCTCGTCATCGGTTTCGGGTTCAGCCCGTTGATCCAGAGTTTCCTGGGCGCCCTGCGCACGCTCTGGTCCGGACTGATGGATCCCGTCGTCGCCCATTGGTCCGACAATTTCAACAGCCGGTGGGGCCGGCGCCGCCCGTTCATCCTCGCCGGGTCGCTCGCCCTCGCGGTCCTAAGTTGGGTCGTCTGGACCTTCCTTCCCGAAACACCGCGCGTCAAACCCAACGAGCCCCTCGTCCCCGAATCGGCCCATTCCGGCCACGACTGGAAGCGGTTCGCCGCCCTCGCCATGGCCTATGCCACCCCGGACACCGCCCTCCACGTCCGCCTCGCCAATGACGCCCCCGACCGCGTCACCAACGCCGTCTTCGCCGCCGCCGTCGAGAACGTCCTGTCCAGCCTGGGCTCGGAGACCAAGAACACCTTCAAGCTTGCCGCCCCGCCCTCGTTCGGCGGCTCCGCCGCCGCCACCCATGCCGAGTCCGGCCTGCGCCGGAACCTTGCCCTTGCCGTCCGCATTACCGGCGCCGGCCCGCCCCCCGACCCGGGGCCACCCACCCCCCCGCGCGAC
>CAYSZK010000021.1:0-38529 GCA_964435495.1 uncultured Verrucomicrobiales bacterium | reverse complement strand
GCCGGCCGGCGCCCGGACGCGGTCCCAGGCACGGCCGCGGGATACTGGCTGAACCTCGAAGTCTCCGTTCACGATCCCGCGACAGCCGGCGGCCCGGTCACGGTCTCCGGAACAGTCCTGGTCACAAACAGCCTGCAACCGGCCCTGAAACATCGCCGCCTGTTCCTGCAACAGATCGGCGATCTTTTTACAGGCAAACCCGCCGAGGCCGGCCTGGTCTGGACGTCCGGGAGCGGCGCCATCCACACAAACGCACTCGAAGCCCGCGCCGCCGACCGCGCCCTCGTCACGGCCCTCCACTATGCCCTCTTGGAAGCCCTCGCCCGGCATGACGCCCTGCCTTATTGGCGCGAGCTCCCCAAAACCGCGAAGGTCCAGCAGTCCGTCCCCGACGCCCTCCGCGCCGCCGCCGCCGCCCGCCTCGCCTCCGACCCCGCGTTCGGGGCCGATCTCCGCCGCCTCGCCGGGGTCAAGCCGCCGGACCCTTCCGCCGATCCCGGCGCGCCGCCGGACTCCGCGAATCTTCAGGCGCTGTGGGAGGAAATGCCCGTCAACGCCGCCTCCGCCAAACGGGCCGCGGAACGGTCCGCACATGCCGGCGCACAATCCGGCTTCTGGAAAAATCTGGTGGACGGCTTCCGGGTAGTCCTGGCCGCGGACGCCCAGGACCGGCGCCTGCTGGCCTTCGTGACGTGCATGGCCTTCGCCATGACCGTGGCGCTGACGCTCCACTCCGCGACCTACTGGGCCCTCGGGATTGAAATCGCCCCTTCCTACGAGGGGCGGACCCGCGCCATGGCGTTCCGCTCCGCCGTGGCCGGCGTCATGGGCATCGTTGGCGCCGCGTTCCTGCCGCTCTGCCTCGCGCCGTTCTTCACCGACTTCCGCGAAGGCTGCCGGTTCCTCAGCACGGTGATGCTCGTCGTCACAGTCCCGCTCACGCTCGTCTGTTTCTTCGGCACGCGCGAGCGCACCGTCGTCGTGCGCCCCAAGGCCGGGAAAACCAGTTTCTTCCGCGCCGTGAAGGAAATCGGATCGAACTTCGAATTCTGGCGCATCACCGCGCTCTACTTTTTCCTCGGCAAGGCCATCGGCATCTTCCAGGTCTTCGGCACGTTCATCCTCGTCTATTACGTGTTCCGCGGGGACCTCCTCATGGGCACCACCTACGGCGCCGCCTCCGGGATTCTGGGAACCCTCCTCGCCCTCGCCTCGATTCCGCTTGTCGTCTGGCTTTGCAACCGCTTTGAGAAGCAGAACGCCTTCCGCGTCGTCCTCGGCGTCCTTCTCTTCGCCTCCTTCATCAAGTATTTCTGTTACAACCCCGAAATGCCCGAACTCCTCTTCATCGTCCCGTTCTTCTACTCGTTCGGCCAGTCCGGCCTCTACAACACCCTCGCCACCATGATGGGCGACGTCACCGACCTCGACGAACTCCGCTGCGGCGAGCGGCGCGAGGGCATGTTCGGCGCCGTGGTCGCCGCCATCACCAAAACCACCGGCTCGTTGAGCGCCGTCGTCTCCGGCGCCCTCGTGGTCGCCTCCGGCTTCGACATCGCCAAGGGGCCCCACCAGGAACCCGGCGTCTTCGAGCGCATGCTCGTCATGTTCAGCATTGTCCCCGCCCTCGCCGGTTCCCTCGGCTTTCTCCTCCTGATCGGCTACCCGCTCAGCCGCGCGCGCCTCGCCGAAATCAAGGAGCAACTCGCCCGCAACCGCGCCCTCGCCGCCGCCCGTTGACCGGAATTTTCCGCGGGCAGGCCCCATCCCCGTATCGCGCGCGGCCCCGCGCCTTCCACCGCCACCGGCGCTCCCTCCCCGGCCAGCGCGCAGAAACGGCGGCGGGGGCGCCGCCGCTCCGGGCGCCGCCGGCGGGTCCGTGTTACCTCGCCGCCACCCCGCTGAACGGATGCTCCGCCACCACCCGCCACGCGGTCTTTTCAATCACCGCCGCCAGCGCCTTGTCGGTGACGCCGTACACCTCCGAGGGCAGCCCCTCCGGATTCTCGTGGAAAATCGCCGCGTAGAACGTGCAGGCCGTGAGGTAGGCCCCGACGTTGTCCAGGTGGATGCCATCCGCGTACACGCCGTGAATGTCGCCGTACCCGGGCACCTCCCCCGCCTTCATCATGCGGTTGAGTTCGGCCATCACGTACCCGACCGGAATCAGCAGCACCGGTTTCTTCATCCGCGGATTGCGGGCGCGCACCTCCTGGAGCAATCTCTCAAAATAGTCGCGCGACTCCAGTTGCGCCCCCCAGCCACCCGTGTAGGGCGTGTTCCAGGCCACATCATAGTCGTCCACCGCGGCCTTGGCCGCCTCGTCCCGAGGCGCCTTGCCGGCCCCGCGAACGTCACGGTCGAACGCCTCCTTGTCGTAGGACACCCCCTTGCCGTCCTTGTAACAACGCGGCCAGCGCGCGTACAAATAGACTTGGACGTCCGGACTCCTCCCCAGCGCCAGATCAAGAAAGCGCTGCACCACCCGCACGTCCCCCTGGGGCCGCGCCTCGTTGGATTCGTCCCCGTCAAATACCAGCCGCCGGTCGAAAGGCTGCAGGCTGACCGCGTCCCACTCGTACCCGGAAAGCGCCTGCACGCAGTCGCCATACGGTTTCTCGGTGAATCCACCCGCCTTTTCGATCTTGCCCTCCCGCGCGTCCAGGCCGTGGTGCAGCATCCCAAACAACGGCGCGCCCGGGATCATGTGCCGCCCCCATGGCATCTGGCGCCCGCGCGATTCGGCAAGTTTCGCAAGCAACCCATACTTCACGGTGTCCGTGACGCTGTTGCCAACGAAATAGACGCGCAACGTCCGCGCCTCGCCGGCGTGGCCGCGGTCCGCGGCCCAATAAAGCAGCAACAGCGGAACGGCCAGCGCGGCCCGGAGCAGCGCCGGACGGCAACGCGGGGCTGTCGGACGATGGCTGCTCACAGGCCCAGGCCGGTGGAATTACACGCACCCAGAGCGGCCCTTGGGCCGGCCACAAACGCCCAGCACCAGCAAGCCAAGCGCGGCCATTGCCAGCGTCGCCGGTTCCGGAATCGCCGTGTAAAATCCGAGATCGTCAATCTGCATAAAGCTGTTGCCATTCAACTGGACGCGCGTGATCAGGTTGGTCGGAGAGGCCTCGTAACCAAAAAACGTGTCGTCGCCGGCCACCACATTGGTGAGAGTCTCCACCGGAAACACCACCGTCGCCCCGCTGGCAAACGTGATCGTCGCGGTCACGGTGCGCACCGCGTCGCTCCGGGACAGGACGGTCGCGCCAAAACCAAGAAGCGGGGAGCTGAACACGAAAATGTGGTTGCCGCTGTTCGCGCCCCCCAGCCGGGAGTCGCCTGAAATTTCGCGCGAATTCCCCGTTCCACCCGTTGCGATGTTCCATGCGGTGCCACCCCCGTTGGTGATCGTCAGCGTTTGGTTGGACGAGGCGCCGTACGCCGCCACGATGCTGTTGGTGGTTCCGGGATTGGCAATGTCGAAATTCAGGACGCCGCCCAGGTCCGCCGCAAACGCAATCGCCACATTGTTGGAAAACTGCGCGAGCGTGATGTTGTTCCCCACAGCTTCCGCGTCCGGGGAATTCGTCTCGCCCGTATTCTCGTTGTACAGGCCGACGGCCGTAAGCATGATCTGGCCCGGCGAAACCGCCACCCCGGCCGACAAAAGGAAACCCGCCGGAACAAAGCAAACCCAGAAGTTTCTCATGCCCCCAATCTGCCCGATTGACACCGGCCCCGGAAGCCCCAAGAATTTAAATCCGTTCAACCCACGACCGCCATGGCCGCCAGACCCAGCCTCAAAACCGTCGCCCACGCCGCCCGCGTCTCCATCGCCACCGCCTCCCTTGCCCTCCGCCACGACCGCCGGATCGCCGCGCAAACCCGCGCCCGCGTCCAGGCCGCCGCCGAGGCAACCGGCTACCGCCCCGATCCCACCCTCGCCGCCCTCGCCGCCCGCCGCTTCCACCGCGACAAAGACCTCGCCGGCAGCGCCATGCTGTTCGTCACGGCCCACCCGATGGGCTGGGCCTTTTCCGAAGTTCGTTTCCTCGACGCCTGCCGCCAGCGGGCCGAAGCGCTCGGGTACCGGTTCGAGCACGTGGAGGCCGGGGACCCCGAGAGCTGGCCCACCCTGGAAAGGACATGGTTTTACCGGGGCGTCCGGGCGTTGATCTTCGGCAACTCCCTCCACAACCAACGGCTTCTGGATGCCCCATGGCCCCGCTTCGCCGTCGTCTGTTGCGGCGGCTATTTCCAGCAACCCGCCTATCACACCGTCAAGGCGGACGCCGCACGCGCCGTGTTCCGGCTCTGGGAGGAGGGATGGCGGCGGGGCTACCGCCGCATCGGATTCGCCATGCTCCGGCATGGCCAACCCATCTTCGACGATATCCTCCGCGCCGGCGTCGCACGCGAACTGGCCGCCCGCGCCCGCCCCCTGGTGCCCCCGCTCTTCTCGCCCATCGAGGAACGGGCGCCATTCCTGGCCTGGCATCGAAAGCACCGCCCCGACCTCGTCATCGCCTTCCCGCCGATTGCCCACGACTGGCTCAAAGACGCCGGGGTCCGCGTGCCCCGCGACGCCGGGCTCATGGTCCTGCCCTTCGAAGCCCCGGCGAAGGTGAGCGGCTGGGATGAGGACAATCCCGCCATCAGCGCGGCGGCTGTGGAACTCGCCGACCACCTCGTGCGCCACGGGGACACCGGGCGCCCTTCCACCCCGCGCATCATCGAAGTCCCCGGTTCGTTCAAGGACCTCGGCACCGCCCCGATCAAGGCGTCACGGTAAAGAAATCCCGTAACAACGTTCCCCGCCGCCCCGGCCCGCCCACGCGCTGTCCCCATCCACGTACGGTCCGCGATCCCGCGCCCTCCGCCACCACCGGAACCCTCTCCCCGGCCAGCGCACAGATACGGCGGCGGGGGCGCCGCCGCTCCGGATGCTTTCACCGCCATTGCATCACCACGATCCCCATCCCCACCAACCCAATCCCCACCGCCTGGGGGACCGTCAACGGCGCCCGGAACAGCCACCATGATCCCAGTTGCAGCGCCACAAACGCCCCCCCGAAACAGGCCGCATAAACCAGGTTCGGATTCCGGTCCTTCAACGCCAGCGGCAGAAAAATCGTGCACAGAAACCCCACCACATTCCCCGCCACATACCAGGACAGCAGCGCCCGCCCGCTGCTCGCGCTCACGTACCGGAAACAGAGCCCTGAACCCGCGTTCGCCAAAATGAACCCCCCAATCGCCACCGGCCCCACCCACCCCGGCAACGGCCCACTCACGCCCCCCTCCCCCGGTCCCGACGCACCAAGCCGCCCAGCAACACGTCCCGCCCAAGCCCCTCCGCCCGCAGATTCCCCACCTCAACCGCCGGAACAAGAAACGCGCCGTCCGCCCCCGGCCCGCCCAGCACCTTCGGCGCCACAAACACCGCCACCTCGTCCACCACCCCCGCCGCAAACGCCGACTGCCACAACCCCATCCCGCCCTCGATCAACAACCACGCCACCCCGCGCCCGCCCAAATCCGCCAGCGCTTCGTCCCACGCCCTCCCCTGAAACACCAGCGTCCGCGCCGCGTGCCGGTCGGCCAACACCGCCGCGCCCGCCGGCACCTCCCCCGACCGCGTGAACACCACCCGCCAAGGCTGGACCTTGCCCCGTGACCGGGCCCCCAGCCGCACGGTCAGCGCCGGATTGTCCGCGCGCACCGTACCCGCGCCCACCGCAATCGCGTCCGCCATCAACCGCAGCTCATGCGCCCGCCGCCGCGCCTCCGGCCCCGTGATCCACCTGTCCTCCCCAGGCGCCGTCACCGTGCGCCCGTCCAACGACATCGCCATCTTCGCGATCACCCACGGACGGCCCGTCGTGATCCAGCGGTTGAACCCCCGGTTCAGATGCGCCGACTCCGCCGCCAGAACCGCGTCCGCCCGCGCCACCTCCACACCCGCCGCCCGCAACACCCGCAGCCCGCGCCCCCGGTGCCGCGGGTTCGGATCACTCGCCCCCACCACCACCCGCCGGATTCCCGCCGCCTTGATCGCCTCCGTGCATGGCGGCGTCCGGCCCGTCGTCGAACACGGTTCCAGCGTCACATAAAGCGTGGCGCCCCGCGCCCACTCGCCGCGCCGCAGGGCGTCCCGCAGCGCCTCGACCTCGGCATGGGGTCCCCCGGCCCGCCGGTGCCACCCCTCGCCGATCACCCGGTTGCCCCGCACGAGGACGGCGCCCACGGCGGGATTCGGGCTCGTCAGTCCCGTCCCGCGCCGCGCGAGCGCCAGCGCCCGCCTCATCCAAGTCTGGTCCGCAGTGGCCATCCATTCCTGTCCGCCACGATTGAACGCCACACCGCGCCCAAAGCCCATCCCAAAAACACGGGCCGGCTCCAGCCTGTTGACAACGCCCCGATCCGCGCTACCCACCGCCATTATGTGGCTATTTCAGCGCAACACAGGTCCTTATGCCTTGTTTCCGGCCATTTTTTGGCTCGGAACCGCTTGGGCCAATGCGCAGATCGTCGGGCAGGGCGTCCAAGTCGATGTCGTCAACGCCACCAATGGCAACGCGTTCACGCTTTCCTCCGGCGCCGCCTACGACATCACCGGCCCCAACCTCGCCACCAACGCCGGCGGCGGCATTATTCCCCAATTCGTCCGCAGCACCAACGCCTCCGCCGCCACCGCCTACACATGGGACACCGAGCAGTTCTTCGCCGGCACCCCCCAGGACGAGGCCGTGGTCATCGAAGGCCGCGCGGCCAACCGGGCCGTCGGCGGCGATTGGGAATATGGAATCTCTTCGTTCGTGGTCACCGACACGCCTCCCCAGTTCGCGGGAAATCTCCAGCCCACCGTAACCCCCCGCTCGGGAACTCCCGTCACCGCCGATCGGGCCATCACCAGCGGCGAGGCGGTCCCTTTCTACTTCGAGTTCGACCCCGCCACACGACTCCTGACCTATTCCGTCACCAACGGCTCCACCAACGTTTCGTTTACGGTCCCAACAAACGCCGCCTTCGACTCCGTCGTCCTCCGCGTCAACATCGCTCCGGCGTCCGGGGCCTCCGAAATCACCCGGTCGCTGATCGTTTCCGACCTCCTTCTCGTCACAGGCGCCCCCACCAACACCCCGTCCGCCCTGCACCGCGCGGCCTTCCTCACCAACACCGTGGACAGCCTGGTCGCCGGCGTCTCGGTGCCCGCAAGCGCCACCGCCATCGGCCAGCGCCAGTTCGCCTACTGGGAAAACATCCTCAGCGACACCAACTACTTCCGATTGAGCGGCTCGTTCCAGTTCGATTGGACTGGGACCGCGCCGTCCGGCTCCCAGGCCGCGTTCCAGTTCAAACTTGTGGACACCGTCGCGCTCATCCCCGAGCCGGGCGCCGCCGTCGCCCTCGCCGCGGCCGCGCTCGTCTTGGCCGCCTCACGCCGCCACCAGCCCGGCGCCCGCCAGCGCTGACCCCCGCGCCCCGCCCCTCAACCCAAAAACAATCGTCACTTTGAGTGACCCGATCGGATCACCAAAAATGACGTTCTTCAGGCCGCGTCCCGGCGCCGCGCCCTCCTCCCCACCTCTGAAAACAAGCAAAAACGCTTCCCTTGGAGCGCAACCGCCCAAAAAGGAAACGTCACTTTTGGTGTTCCGATCGGAACACCAAAAGTGTCGTGTCCTCCGCGAGGGTCCACGGCCCGTGCCCTTGGGCTTCGGCGACAACCGCCAACGGGAGGGCTTCGTCCGGGGAACGGAAACGCCGGGGAGCCGCCCGCCCGCGGTGGACGCGGTTGCGCGGGCGCGCGCCGCTACTTCACCGCGGCCAACACGGTCGGGATGCGGTAATCCCCCGGCGGCGCAACGTGGATGCGGATGTTGGCGGCGACGGTCCGCACTGTGGACCGCGGTTTCAACACAACTTCGTACCGCCGCCCGGCCTCAATCGTCCGCAAAACCGCCGGGATTTCCTCCCGGGTCGATTCCACGCTCACGGAAAGCGCCTCCGGCGTGTTCACGGTCAACGCAATCCGTTTCTCCTCCGCCGGGCCGCCCGCCTGCCAGAACACCAACTGCGGCACGGCATCGATCGCCGCCGGAATGCGCACGCTCATCTGCAACACGGTTTCTTCCTCCGCCTTGCTGTCGGTAAAGACGGTGGCCGGCTTGAGATACTCGCCCACGCGATGGCCGAACACAAATTTCACCGCCACCTCGCCCGAACCGCCCGGGGGCACGGGCTCCTTGGGAAAGCGGGCGTTGGTGCAACTGCACGACGTTCCGATCTTGCGGATGCGCACCGCATCCGGCCCCGAGTTTGTGAACTTGAAAACGCCCTCCACATGCTTCTCGCCGTAGGACGGTTCGAAGCGGAGCCGCGTCGCCTCCCAAACCAGGCCCGCCCGCGCCACGCCGCTCCCCGCCCCCCACGCCAGCGCCACCATGCCCACCCGCGCCAGCGCCACGCCCGCCCGGCCCAACCCAACCCGGCCCCCCGCCGTCCTTTCGCGCCTGCTCGTGTTCATGCGGCCCTTCCTATGGCCTCGTTCCCCGCTTTCCGCAAGCCCCGACGCGTGCGCGATTCGTGTGCCGGCCGCCGCCTTCATGGCCAAACCCCGGCGTCGGTGGCGCCTTTGGACGCCCGGTATTCCGTCGGGCTCATCCCCGTTTCCCGCCGGAACCAGCGCGAAAAACTCGGAATGTGGCCGAACCCGGCCGCGGCGGCGACCTCCTTGATCTGGCGGCGAAAATCGAGCACGTCCCGGCAAACCGCCTGGACCCGCAGCTTCCGCGCAAAGGCGCTCACGCTCATGCCGGTCTCCCTCCGGAAAAGCTCTTCCAACCGGCGGCGCGAGAGGCCGGTCAATCCCTGGAGCGCCGCCCAATCGACTCCGTCCTCCGTGCCCGCCCCTTCCAGGGCGCGAACCGCGGCCTCCACCCGCGGGTCCCGCGCGCTCATGCGCTCGATCGAAGCGCCGCCGGCTTCCGCGATCCGCACAAAACAGGCCAGCCAAAGATGAAACAGGGCGTCCACTTCGAGGTGGGCGTCCAACGCCAGATCGTCCCGCCAATGGCGCGATTTCTCCCAGTCGCACGGCCCGCCCAGCACCCGCTCTATCGCGCGGACAAGAGCGCGCGCCTTCTCGCCGAGCAGCCCGCAGTCCGGGTGGCGCAGCACGCGGCATTCCGGGTTGTGGATGAGGTCCGCCCCGTGGGGCCAGCGGGCCAGAAAGCCCACCGACAAAATACGGGTGCCGGAATCGAAGAACTGGTCGCGCGGTCCGGGTTCGGGGAAGACCCACTCCCCGGCGCGTGCGTGAATCTCCCTGCCCCGCTGGCGGACCCGGCAGCCGCCGGCCACCACCAGCCAGGCGCCCGTGGGCGGCCCGTCGATCCGGCCGGGGCCGGAAGCGTAAGGGAGCTTCTCGCTTTCGTGCGCCCACAATAACGAAAGCTGGAGCATTCCCCAATGCCGTTCGTGGGCGCAGGTCCGCGGTGCTGCCGGATGGCTCGCGCGCATGGGCGCGAGACTACGCGCCACCAGGCCGCGCGTCACGCGCAAAGCGCCTTTGGACGGCTCCGACCGGAACAGACACACCCATGCCCTCTTCCCGGCGCACCCGGTCCCGGCCAGCAGACTTAAAAGCGCGGCCAAGTCCGCGCACCCCCAAAGAGTCCGCTGATTTTGCACATGTTTCGCCGGTTTGGTTAACGCAAATATGCTGCGGCGGGGCGTCCGGGCGGCTATCTTGGCGGCGGTCAACCCAAGGAGATTCCATGTTTCAGAAACCGTTCCTGCCCTTCCTTCTCATCGCCGTCGCGCTCGGGTTTGCCGGCCCCCTCCCCGCCCAGATCATCTTCGACGACACCTCCAGCTTCGGAAACTGGTACCAAGGCGTAACGAACACCTCCAACCTCCTCGTCAAGGACGCCAACAATATCTCCTGGACGGTTAGTTCAACGCAAAATGAAGCCCGCCAGGTCTTCGGACGGACGTACTCGACCGTTGCCCTGAACCCCGGCGACACGCTCCGGTTCACCTTTGACTGGACGATGACGAACGCCAGCGCCTCCATCTTTCGCGTTGGACTGTTCGACGTCTCCGCCTCGATCACAAACGACGGCGCTCTCGGCACGTCGGGCACCGGCGGCGGCACGCTCGGCGCCTTCGCTGGCTACGCCTCCTTCTTCCGCGACGGCAGCGGCTCCGGAAACGTCGCGCGCGACGAGACAGGAACCAACACAGGCTTTGGCAATGACCGGGCGCCCCTCACCGGTTTCACCGCGCCCAATACGGTCGGCATCGGAACAAACACCCAGAACTTCAATCTCGTCGATGACGGCACCGTCACCTACCAGGTCCTGTTCGAAGTCCGTTACAACACCAACGGCAGCCAGGTGGAAACCTTCTTCGCGATCCAGCAAAGCAGCACCAACGTCATGACGCTCACCGGCACCGACACCGCCACTTTGCGCACCAGCTTCGACTCGGTGTTCATCCGCCAGGACGGCAATTCAACCGGCCTTTACGACAATCTGCGCCTTGAGGTCATTGCCATTCCTGAACCGGCGACCTGCGCGCTCTTCCTCGGTGGCCTCGGCGCCTTGGCTCTCAGGCGCCTCCGAAGACGGTGAAACGCAACCCAGGCCGGTTGTCAGTGCCCATCCCGCGCGTCCTGCGGGCCGCCATTCTGTGCGCCGCCGCCGCAGCCAACGGCTCGGCCCAGACCAATATCGCCGCGGACGCCACCGCCACCGCCTCCTCCCAGCTTGATTCCCGTTATCCCCCTCCCAACGCCATCGACGGGGTGGTGAGTGATGTCTCCCGCTGGCTCAGCGCCAATGTCCCCGACGCCAAGTGGCTCACCCTCGCCATGCCCGAAACCCGGGCCGTGGGCGGTTTCGTTCTCTACAGCGGGTACGAGGACACCGCGGCCATCGGGCGGGTCCGCGCGGAACAGCTCGACGCCGGTGCATGGGTTTCCATCCCAAGCTCCGTGGTCACTGGCAACACCAACCAGGTGCTCGTCGTCCGATTCGATCAGACGGTCGAGACCTCCGCCCTCCGGTTCGTGTTCGAGGACGCCGGCATCGTCCGCGTCCGCGAGATCGTGGTCTGGGCGCCTGGAGACGAGCCGCCCGCCGAGCCCGGCCCCGGCACGCCCTCCGATCCGGCCATCTTCGTCAACCAAAGCGGCTACAACCTGGACGAGCCCAAGCGCTTCACCGCTGTCAACCTCCCCGATGGAACCGCCTTCACCGTCCGCACGCGCTCGGGCGTTCCAGCCTTTGCGGGCACGATCCAGGGCGGGATCGGCGATTTCACCCCCCTGAATCCCGCAACGGAGGAGGAGTTCATCGTCCACATCGGCGCCCTCCAATCTGACCCGTTCCGAATCGGACCCTGGTGGCTGGAACGGGTCACGTACCAGCGCGCCGTCGATTTCATGGTGGACGCGCGGAACCGGACCGGGAACGTCAAGACGCCGGCCTCCTCGTCGTATTCCTGGCGGGACGATCATCACTTCGGCTATTCCCTTCGCAGCCTGGTGGACCAGTTCCTTTCCAATCCCGCCGCCTACGAGCGCATGCCGCGCCAGATCGTGTACGAGGCGCCCCGCGACAACGCCTGGGGCGCGCTTGCGCCGTGCGCCACCAACGCGCCCGACATCATCAAGATGATCCATTGGGGCGCGGACGTCATCGTCACCCAGGGCCTCACCCACGAAATGATGAAAAGCGAGCTGGCCTATTTCCTGTACGCGTGGCCGTGGCTGCGCCCGTGGATGGACTCGCAGAATTACGACGCCGTCAAGGCGTTCGCCCTCGCCCAATGGACCAACTCCACCATCACCGCGGCCTATCCTTACGACGAATCCCCGGCCAACGGGCACAACCTGCTCGAGACCAAGACCAAGACCGGCTCCACGAAAGGCGCCTACCCGCCCGGCTTCTCCCTTCTCCCCAACACGCTCCTTGCCCTGGCCCTGGACCGCGACGCCGATCCCTTCGCCGCCGTGTGCCGCGACGCCGCGCGCGCCCAGGCCGCGTGGATCACCGCCAACCTCGACGCCGCCGTTCCCCAGGTGACCAAAGGCCAGCGCATGAGCGAAAATTTCCTGCTCATGGGCCTCGCGGCGTTCGCCCGCCTCGATCCCGGCGGCGTCCCGTCCGGGTTCGACGATTTCATCCGGGATTGGGCGGACGTTGCGATCCGGCGCTCCACCAATCTTTGGGATTTCCGGCGCCTGACCGACACCGGCGCTTGGACACCGTACAACCCGAGCGTCCCGACCCAGTGGAACGAGCCCGGCAACGTCGCCGGCTTTCCCGCCGCCGCTCTTGAAGCCGCCGGACTGCTCACCGACCCCGCACAACAATCCCGCCTGAAGCAGCTCGCCTGGGCCGCGTTCGACAATATGTTCGGGCGCAATCCCACCGGGCGCCATTTCTCCTACGACGGCCCAATCGAGACCGAAGGGGTCGAACGGGGCTGGTACTCGTTTTACCCCGGCGGCATCGGCCAGCTTCGCAATGTCCGGTTCGTTCTCGATGGCGCGCCCAAGGACGCCCACTACCCGTACCACCCCGAACAAGGCAACATCGGCTGGACCGAAGGCTGGGTCAGCTTCAATACCGCCTTCAACCGCGCGCTCGCCGTGCTCGCCTTCCAAAGCACCCGCTTGGAACTCCATCAGCCCGGCGACCGCTTCCTCGTCCGCCTCACCGCCCCGCTTCATTTCAACGCCTTGGACCCTCAGACGGCCACGCTCCGCGTCACCACAAGCCGTGGCGACGCCGAAAACGTTGTCCTTCAACCCGCCTCCCCGTACGCCCGCGCGTTGGAGGGCGCGATCCCCGCGTCCGGGGGCGAAGGCGCGCCGACGGCGGACAATGGGCTGCTGGAAGTTCTCGCGGGCGACACCGTCCGCGCCTCCTACGGCTACGGATACTTTGAGCGGACCGCCGCCCTCACCGCCACCACTGTTGCTTCGCGCGACTCCGACGGCGACGGGCTGGAAGACGCCTGGGAGATCGAACACTTCGCGACCCTCGCCGCCGTTTCGGGCGGCACGCTCACCCTTGGCGACGGCGTCAGCGCCCAAGTGGAGATGCTCGCCGACCTGGACCCGCGCCGCCCCAACACCCAGCCGCTCGCCGCCGTCCGGACCGTTGACGCGCTCGGCGAATGGCTGGAGGTGCGCTGGCGGGAAACGCGGCGTTTCCCGGACGCCGAGGTCACGGCGCTCGAACTGTCTGGGGACCTGGAACACTGGACGCCCGCCATCTTCGACGGCATCCACGCGGTCCTCGTCGTCGAGAATCCCGACCCCGACGGCAATGGCCGGACCCGCGCGATGCTCGCGCGGCTTCGGATCCCGGAAGGGACGAAGGCGCTTTTCACGCGACTGGCGCCCGCCCTGGCTTGGTGAGGCTTGCAAGACCGCGCCGGATCCCTCCACTATCCTCAACCGCCCGCACATGAACTCCCGTCCCGTCAAGGCGCTCCCCGCGCTGCTCATCGGCCTCACGGCCGCAGCCGCCGCCGTCGGCGCCCAGGCGCCCCTGCGCCCGGCCGGCGTCGCAGCGAGTTCTCATCTCCCGGACTACCCGCCGCTGCTGGCCGTTGACGGCGAGATATCTGACAAGTCGCGCTGGGTGGGCGAAATCAAGGGCGGTGAAGCATGGCTTGAATTGCGGTGGGACGGCGAAACTGAAATCGCCGGCCTTCATCTTTACACGGGCCACGGGGCCAGGGACGCCATCACGGATTTCCGGATTCAGTTCTGGGATGGCGGGGCATGGCGGGACGTCCCCTCCGCCGTGGTCAACGGCAACACCGCGACGGCGCTTGCCCTGCCGTTTGACCAAACCGTCGTTGTCAAAACCACCCGGCTCCGGCTCGTTGCCACCGCGGCGCCCCTCGACAGGGCGCGCGTGAAGGAGTTGGCCATCTGGCCGGGGACAGCCGGCGCCATCCCGCCGCTCGCCGCGCCGCCCACCCAGGCGGAGCCGCTGCCCGGCGGGGAACCGCAACCGGCGATCCCGGAGATTTACCTCAACCAAAGCGGCTTCAACCTGGGCAAACCCAAGCGTTTCACCGCCCCCACCCTTCCGGACGGCACGCCTTTCGCCGTGCGCGGCGCGGGCGGGGGCGCGGCGCTTTTCGAGGGAAAAATCGCCGGGCACATCGGAGATTTCACCGCGTTCGACCCGGAAGAGGCGGGCGAATACGTGGTGGAAGCGGGCGGCCTTGTCTCCGTGCCGTTCGGGATTGGCCGCTGGTGGCTGGAGCGCGTGACATACCAAAACGCCGTGGATTTCATGGTTCAGAGCCGCCATTACACCGGCAATTACCGGAAACCCTGCAAGGGCTCCTACGCCTGGCGCGACGATCATCATTTCGCCTGGGCCTTGCACACGCTGGTGCCGCAATACTTGTCCAATCCCTCCGCCTACGAACGCATGCCGCGGCAGATTCCGTACGAAGCGCCCGCCGATCCGAAAGCGTGGGGCCGGCTTGAACCTTTCGCGGAAGATGCCCCGGACATCGTCAAGTTGATCCACTGGGGCGCGGACGTGATCGTGACCCAGGGCCTCACCCACGAGATGCTCAAGGCGCAGCTCGCCTATTTCCTGTACGCCTGGCCGGTCCTGGAACGGTGGCTGCCGGCACAAAATTTCACGGCCGTCCGCGACCACGCCTTCGAACACTGGTCCAAGCCCGAAGCCGACCGCAAGTATCCTTACGAGGAAAGCCCGGAGCACGACCTGCTCGCCCTCAAGACGCAGCTCGGCACCACCAAGGGCGCCTACCCCCCCGGCTTTTCCGTCGAACCCAATCTCTTGATGCACGCCGTCGCCCGGCGCGAGGGCCGCGCCGACGCGAACGCTTATCTTGAGGCCGCGGTTCGGCAGGCGGATTGGATGGTGAAGAACCTCGACTGGAACGATCCCCAAACCACCAAAGGCCAGCGCATGAGCGAGTTTCTCACTGTGACCGGCCTCGCGCACCTGCTTCGCGAGTTCCCCGAGGCCGCCCCGAAAGGGCTCGCGGAAAAAATCCAGGAGTGGACCGCGGTCGTCATCCGCCGGTCAAACAACCTTTGGGATTTCCGCAAACTCGACGACGCGGAAGGTTGGACGCCCATGGGATCGCAGCCCACGATGTGGAACGAACCCGGCAACGTCGTGGGCCTGCCCGCCGCGATCCTCGCGGCCCGCGATCTTGTGCCCGGCGCCGAAACCCGCGCCCGGCTCGACCAACTGGTCTGGTCCCACTTCGACAACATGTTTGGCCGCAACCCCGTGGGCCGCCATTTCTCCCACGACGCGCCGCGGGAGATCGAGGGCGTCGAATGGGGCTGGTTCTCCTTCTACCGCGGCGGCATCGGCCAGCTCGCGAATGTCCGGTTCGTGATCGACGGCAGCCCGAAGAACGGCCACTACCCCTACAACCCCGGCATCGGCAACGTCGGCTGGACCGAAGGCTGGATTCAGTTCAACACCGCCTTCAACATCAGCCTCGCCTACCTCGCCTGGACTGAAACCCGCCTCGCCCTGCGGCGCGACGGCGACGGGATCGAGGTCCGGCTCACGGCGCCACTTGATTTTGACCGAGCCCAGGCGGAAGCGGGTTCGGTCCTGCTTTCGACGCCTTCCGGAGACTCGGAGCGCGTCACGGTAACCGAGACCGCCGCCAGTTCGCAGGAACTGGCGGGCCGCATCCCGCTTGAGAGGGGCGCCAAACCGGTTCCGGGCGACGGAAAACTTCAAATGGCGCCCGGCGACGGCGCCACCGGCGAGTACGGATTCGGTTACCTGGGACGGCGTGCCGTCCTTGCGCCATGATCCGCGGGCTTCGCTGGTGGATTGTGGCGCTGCTGTTCGGAGCGGCGGTGCTCAACTACGTGGACCGCCAGACGCTCTCGGCGCTTGCGCCCACCATTCAGGCCGATCTCGGCATGGACGACCGCGACTACGCGAACATCGTCAATCTGTTCCTTGTCGCCTACACGCTGGCGTATCTTGTCTCCGGGCGCATCGCGGACCGGCTCGGCACGCGGGCGGGCATGGTGGTTTTCGTCGTATGGTGGTCCGCCGCCAACATGCTCACCGCGGCCGCGACGGGCGTCCGATCGCTCGGCGTGTACCGGTTTTTGCTCGGGCTTGGCGAAGCGGGCGTCTGGCCCGCGGCGTCCAAAGCGGTATCGGAATGGTTTCCGGCGCGGGAACGCGCCTTTGCCATCGGCGTGTACACGATGGGCGCGACCCTCGGCGCGACCGCGGCCCCTTACCTTGTCATCCCGCTGGCAACATTCGAGTACTCGGCGCACCTGCCCCTGGTTGCCGATTGGCTCGGCCACGGCCACGGCTGGCGCGCGGCGTTCCTCCTCACGGGATTCGCGGGTCTGGTCTGGCTGGTCCCCTGGCTATGGTTGTACCGGCTTCCCGCCCAAAGCCGGCGCATTCAGCCAGGCGAACTCGCCATGATCACCGACGCCCAAAAGCGGGAATGCGGCGCGGACACAACCGGCGAATCCTGGACGTGGCGCCGCGTGCTGGCGTTCCGCGGCACGTGGCTGCTGTTGTTCGGGCGGCTGATCTCCGATCCTGTCTGGTACTTTTACCAGTTCTGGTTTGCCAAGTACCTTAGCACAAGCCGGGGACTGTCCCAGGACGGCCTGACCGTCACATGGCTCATTTACGCCGCCGCCGGGGCGGGCAGTCTCGCGGGGGGCTGGCTTTCCGGCCTTCTCGTCAAGCGCGGCATCCCGCCGGCCCGCGCGCGCATGGCGGTCATGCTTGGCTGCGCCTGCCTGATGCCGCTCTCGCCCTGCATCGCGGCGGCCGCCGGCCTCGATCTGGCGATGACGCTGGCGGGCGTCACGGTATTCGCGTCCCTCGCCTGGCTGATCAACATAAGTTCCCTCGTGGTGGATATCGTCCCGCGCCATTCCCTTGGCACGGTGTTCAGCGTGGTCGCCGCGGGCAGCACCGTCGGCGGCATCCTCATGAACACGCTCGTCGCCGCCATGGTCTCCAGCGCTTCCACCAAACCGCCCGGATTTCTCGACGCCGCCGTCAAGGGGGCGCTGGGGCCCCTCTCCAGCCTCGTGGAAGGCGCCGGGTACGCCCAATGGTTCTGGGTCATGGCCTTCCTGCACCCCGCGGCCTGGCTCCTCCTCAAAGCCGGGCGCATCGCCCCGCGATGACTGCGTAAGCCCCGCTTTGGACTGCTCCGGCTTGGCGGAGCTTTCAAGGCGCTCCCACCGGAACAAACACGCCCGCGCCCCCGTTCCCGCCGCCAGGTGTGCCCTGGAAAATACCTTGCCACGATCCCCACCCCGGATACCGTCCCGGCCATGGTGGGCGCGGAAGTTCTCCTGGGCATCGTCCTCGGCGTGGCCGCTTACGTCGTCGCCCGCGCCATTCTCTTTGGCCTCTACACCGTCGAACAAAACGAGCGCGCTGTGATCACCTCCTTCGGGCGGGCCGACCGCATCGGCAACGCCACCACGCTGGAGGACCCCATCACCGACGCCCTGCCCGAAAGCGACCGCGAACGCTACGCCTACCCCCAGGTCCGCGTCATCGGCCCCGGTGGCCCCTACCTCAAATGGCCCTGGCAAAAAGTCCACAAGGTCTCCATCGCCATCGAGACCGTCAACGTCGCCTTCGATCCCGACACCCCCGAGGCCAACCAGGGCGGCACCGTCCTCGAAGGCGTCACCAAGGACCAGCTCAACATCGGCGTCACCGGCCAGATGCGGTTCTTCGTCTCCGACCGCAATCTTTACGCCTACCTCTTCGGCGTCAAACGCCCCCTCGCCCATGTCATGGGCTATTTCGTCTCCATCCTCCGCGAACGCATCGCCACCTTCACCGCCCCCGCCCCCGCCGACCTCGTCAATCTCGCCGCCGCGCCCGCCGGCGCCGGGGCGCCGGCGCCCGAGGACGGCGTCCGCTTCGAGGGCATCTCCATCAACGACCTGCGCAAGAATCTCAACGACCTCAACGCGCGCATGGACGCCGAGTGCCGCAGCTCCGCCGCGCGCTACGGCGTCGTCCTTGAGGCCTCCCTCATCACCGGCATCGACCCGCCGCCGCACGTCGATTCCGCCCTCGCCGCCATCAACACCGCCAACAACGAGGTCTCCGCTGAAATCAGCTCCGCCCAGGCCGGCGCCGACCAG
This sequence comes from uncultured Verrucomicrobiales bacterium, assembly GCA_964435495.1. Taxonomy (GTDB): domain Bacteria; phylum Verrucomicrobiota; class Verrucomicrobiia; order JADLBR01; family JAIBCM01; genus CAYSZK01. The sequence continues at coordinate 20,324 of CAYSZK010000021.1, read as the reverse complement.
CGCATCGTCGAATCGAAAAAGGCCGTCGAAATCCAGACGATGAAGGCCCAGGCCGAAATCGAACCGCTCCGCTGGCTCGCCGAGCAGCTTCGCCAGCTCAAGGCCGGCGGCGCCGAGGCCATCGGCGGCTATCTCCGCAACGTCCGGCTCGACCTCTACAGCCGCGCCCGCCACATCATCCTGGATTTCACCAGCAAATGACCACGCTCGCCGCCGCCGCCTTCACGTTCGCCGCCTGCTGGATCATCATGCCCACGCTCCTGGGCATTCTGCGGCTTTTCGGCGTGTATGCCACCGTCGAGGAACAACAGAGCAAGGTCTATGTCCTCTTCGGCAAAGTCCTCGCCATCCTCCAGGAACCCGGCCTCCACTGCCCCTTCCTCGCCATCGGCCCCCAGGTCGTCCTCGTCCCGTTCTTCGGCCAAGTCCATTCCGTGGACCATCGCCTCGACCAGGAATACCTCCGCAGCCAGGCCGTCAACTCGGAGGAAGGGACGCCCATGGGCATCGGCGTCTGGTACGAAATGCGCGTCGGCGATCCCGTCGCCTATCTTTTCCGCAACACCGACCCCCGCGGCTCCCTCCGCGCCAATGTCGCCAACGCCACCGTCCGCTGCCTCAGCAACATGCCCCTCGAACGCCTCCTCGAAGACCGCCACGGCATGAGCCGCGCCGTCCGCGCCGAGGTCCTCCCCAAATCGGAGGCCTGGGGCTACGGCGTCGGCTCCATCTACATCCGCAAGGTCCATTTCCGCGACGCCCGCATGATCCAGCAGATCGAGCAAAAAGTCGTCAACCGCCTCCGCCAGGTCACCTCCGCCATCCGCCAGGCCGGCGCCAACCAGGTCGCCCTCATTCGGTCCGCCGCCGAAAAACAGGCCGCCTCCGAATTCGCCCGGGCCGCCGCCATGCGCCCCTACCTCGTCGGCCAGGCCCTCCAGGACATCAGCCGCGACCCCGAAATTCTCGACGCCGTCTTCCAAATCCTCGAAGTCCAGAAAATGCTCGAAGGCGACGTCGATCTCACGCTCATCCCCTCCGCCCGCCACTCCGATCTGCTCGCCCAACTCCTCGCCTCCCGCAGCCAGCAATTTTACGAGGAACGCGCCCGCCCCGCCCCGGACCCCGGCCAGCAGCCCCCGCCCCGCCTGTAACCCACGGCCACAGGCTCCATGCTCGAGTTCGACGCCGTCTCCAAAACGCATCCCGGCGCCCGCGCCCCCGCCTTGGACCGCGTCTCGCTCCGCGTCCCCCCCGGCGCCACCTGCGCCATTCTCGGCTCTTCCGGCTCCGGCAAAAGCACGCTCCTGCGCCTCGCCAACCGCCTCCTGGACCCGGACGCCGGCGCCATCCGCGTCGCCGGACGCGCCCACAACACCATTCCCCTCCGCGAATTGCGCCAGGCCATTGGTTATGTTTTTCAGCGCGGCGCCCTCTTCCCCCACCTTACCGTCGCCGGCAACGTCGCGGCCGGCCCCGAAACCGCCGGATGGCCCGCCCGCCGCGTCCGCGCACGCGTCCGCGAAACGCTCGAAGCCGTCGCCCTCGACCCCGCGGCGTTCGCCGCGCGTTACCCGCGCGAGCTTTCCGGGGGCGAATACCAGCGCGTGGCCGTCGCCCGCGCCCTCGCCACCGATCCCGCCCTTCTCCTCATGGATGAACCCTTCTCCGCCCTGGACGGCGTCACGCGCGAAAAACTCCAGGCCCTCGTCCTGGACATGAAAGCCCGCCTCCGCAAGACGATCCTATTCGTCACGCACGATCTCTTCGAGGCGCTTCTCCTCGGCGACACCGTCGCCGTGCTTCACGCCGGGCGCCTCGAACAAACCGGCCCTCCCGCCGAACTCCGCGCCCGGCCCGCCACCCCCTTTGTCCGAAATCTGTTCGAAGCCCCGCTCCGCCTCCTCAACCGGACTTGACCCGCCTCCCCCGCCGGCCATGACACCCGAACCGCTTGCCGAGTTTTTCGCCGCCCGCTGGCCCGAATTGCTCCAGCGCCTTGCGGAACACACCGGCCTCACCGTCGGCGCCGTCGCGGCCGCCGTTGCGGTTGGCGTTCCCCTCGGCATCGCCGCCGAAGCCCGCCCCGTTCTCGGCCGCGCCCTCCTCGGCCTCACGGGAATATTCCAAACCATCCCAAGCCTCGCCCTTCTCGCCCTCTTCCTGCCGCTCCTTGGCATCGGCGCCCCGCCCGCCCTCGCCGCCCTCACACTCTACGCCCTCCTGCCCGTTGTCCGCAACACCGCCCTCGGCCTCCGCGCCATCGACCCCGATCTTCTCGACGCGGGCCGCTCCCTGGGCATGACCGATGCCCGGCTTCTCGCAAAGGTCCGCCTCCCCCTCGCCCTTCCGTCCATCCTCGCCGGAATCCGCACCGCCACCGCGTGGAGCGTCGGCATCGCCACCATCGCCGCCTTCATCGGCGCCGGCGGCCTCGGCGAGTTCATCAACCGCGGCCTCGCCCTCAACAGCACCCGCCTCCTCCTCCTCGGCGCCCTGCCCGCCGCCGCCCTCGCCCTCGCCCTCGACGGCCTGCTTGCCGAGGTTGAACACCGGCTCCAACCGTGGAAGACTCCCCGCCCATGACACCCGCGCGCGCGACCCCCGGCTTCGTCCTCGCCGCGTGCCTCCCGCTGCTCCTCGCCGCAGCCTGCACCCGCCCCTTTCCCGCCCCCGACACCCTCCGCATCGGCTCGAAGAACTTCTCCGAACAACTCGTTCTGGGCGAAATCCTCGCCCAAATGTGCGAGCACCACGGCATCCGCGTCGAACGCCGGTTCGGCTTCGGCACCACCACCCTCATCCACGGCGCCCTTACCGAGGAACAAATCGATCTCTACGTCGAATACACCGGCACCGGCATGCACGCCATCCTCGGAAAGACCGGACGTTTCCCCCTGGACGCCCAGCTCACCGAACTCCGCCGCGAGTACCAGGACCGCTTCCGCGCCACCTGGTACGAGCCCCTTGGCTTCGACAACTCCTACGCCGTTGTGGTCCGCGCCGCCGACGCCGGCAACCGCGGCTGGACCAACATCTCCAGCCTCGCCTCCGCCGCGCCCACCCTCCGCGCCGGCTTCACCACGGAGTTTGCCGAACGCCCCGACGGCTATCCCAACCTCCGCCGCAGCTACGGCTTCACCTTCGGGCGCGCCATCACCCTGGACGCCGCCCTCATGTACCCCGCCCTGCGCGACCGCCGGGTCGATGTCATCAGCGGTTTCCTCACCGACGGGCGCATCGACGCCTACAACCTGCGCGCCCTTCCCGACGACCGCTCCTTTTTCCCCAGCTACGCCGCCGTGCCCGTCGTCCATCTCACCGCCATTGTCCAATTCCCCAACATTTCGCTCATCCTCCAAACCCTCGCCGGGCGCATCGACACCGCGGCCATGCGCCGCATGAATTTCGAGGTCGATGAACGCGGCGCCACCCCCGCCGCCGTCGCCCGCGCCTTCCTCGCAGGCTCCGGCCTCCTCCAGGACGCCACCCCCGCCGTCTCCGACGCCCTGGCCCCACCCCTCTCCCGCACGGACTAACCCGGACCCGCCTTGTTCCGGGACGCGGGCGCATCCCGCAAAGGCTTCCGCGGCCCGAAAAACCGGTCCGCCGCCGGCGCCCACCGGAATCCCGTTATTGCCATCCGCCCTTTCCGGCTCCATTGTACGTGGCGCATGTCACCCAGCGACCTCCAACTGATGGAAGCCATCAAGGCCGGCGACACCGCCGCCGCCCGGCACGCGGTCGCCGGCGGCGCCGACGTGAATCTCCGCGGCCCCGGCGGCACCACCTTCCTTCTCGGCGCCATCGCCCTGGACCGCCGCGAAATCGCCATGGACCTCATCCGCGCCGGAGCCGACGTGAACACCGCCGGCGACAACGGCGAACCGCCCGTCTTCGTCGCCCTCGCCAAACGCCAAATCGGCCTTGCCCTCAACCTTGCCAAGGCCGGCGCCGACCTCAATCACCGCGACCATCAGGGGCGCACGATCCTTATGCGCGCCATCCTTGACGGCCTCGCCGACGCCGCCTCCATCCTTATCCGCATGCGCGCCCCCGTCAACGTCCAGGACGACGCCGGCGACAGCGCCCTCCTCCACGCCGTCCGCAACCGCGACGCGCACGCGGTCGAGCGTCTCTTGGAATCCGGCGCCGACCCCAACCTGGAAAACCGGGCCGGGGACAGCGCTTTTTCCCTCGCCGTCGAAACCGGCCAGACCGCCGTCGCCCGCCAGATCGAAGAACGCCTCCGGCTCGCCGTCGTCCGCGCCCCCAGCGAGTCCGGCCCCGCCTCCGTCCATCCCAACACCGGCGTCGATCCCCACCACATCACGGCCCTTTTCCAGGCGATCGAGTACGGCAACTTCGACGAGGCCGACGCGCTGCTCCGGTCCGGCCTCAGCCCCAACTCCGTCAGTCCCGACGGCGACACCGCCCTGATCTGGGCCATCCGCTACGGGCGCGACACCATCATCCGCCGGCTCGTCGAAGCCGGCGCCGATGTCAACATGCCCGCCATGTTCGGCGACCGCGACGCCCCCATCCATTGGAGCATCACGCAGGGCCAGATGGCCACGCTCGAAATGCTCCTCGCCCGCGGCGCCTCCCCCGACCAGCCCAACGCCCCGGGCCGCACCCCCCTCGCCCTCGCCATTCTCCGCGGCGCCACCGATTTCGTCGCCCGCCTCATCCAAGCCGGCGCGAATCTTGAACTCCCCGACGCCGAGGGCAACACCCCGCTTCTCCAGGCGGTCAACCGCGGCCAGCTCGCCGCCGCCGACCTCATCCTCCACCACGGCGCCAACGTCAATTTCCAAAATCCCCAGGGCCAATCCGCGCTCATGCTCGCCACCGCCGGCGGCCACGGCAACTTCGTCGATGTCCTCGTCAACGCGGGCGCCAACCCCCTCCTCCAGGACAACCACGGCCGCCGCGGCTCGTCCATCGCCATCGCCGCAAGACGGCAGGCCCTCGCCAAACGCCTCTCCCACATCGAACTCGAAGCCCAACAACGCCGCTAACCCGACCCCGGCTGGCCCTGCGCCGCCGCCCGCGCCCGAGTGAGCCCCATCCACGCCACGCTCCCCGCCGACGCTCCCCGCCCCGCCCTCGACGCCTTCGCCGCCGCCGCGCTCGCCCAACTGGAAGCCGGTGGCCTTCGACGCCGCCTCACGCCCTTCGACTCCGCCCAAGGCCCCGTCCTTCGCGCGGGCGCCCGCTCCTTCCTCAACTTCGCCTCCAACGACTACCTTGGCCTCGCCGGACCCCCCGCCCTCCGCCCGGCCGCCGCCGCCGCCGCCCGCGACTTCGGCGCCGGCAGCGGCGCCTCCCGCCTGGTATGCGGCGGCCTCCCACCCCACCGCGCGCTCGAAGAGGCCATCACCGCCTTCCAATCCCTCCCCGCCGCCCTCGCCTTCTCCTCCGGCTTCGCCGCCGCGCTCGGAACCATACCCGCCCTCGCCGGCCCAGGCGACGCCGTCATCCTCGACAAACTCGCCCACGCCTGCCTGGTGGACGCCGCCCGCCTCTCCGGCGCCGTCCTCCGCGTCTTCCGCCACAACGATCCCGGCCACCTCGACCACCACCTGCGCTGGGCCCGCAACCGCAATCTCCGAAACATCCTCGTCCTCACAGAATCGGTCTTTTCCATGGACGGCGACCTCGCGCCCCTCGCCGACATCATCGAAACCAAGGAACGCCATGGCGCCTGGCTGCTTGTCGATGAAGCCCACGCCACCGGCGTCCTCGGACCCGCCCGCGCCGGCGCCGCTTCCGATCCCGCTCTCCGCGACAGGGTCGATGTCCACATGGGCACGCTCAGCAAGGCCGTCGGCGCCAGCGGCGGCTACGTCGCCGGCTCCCGCCCCCTCATCGATCTCCTCGTCAATCGCGCCCGGTCCTTCATCTTTTCCACCGCCCCCGCCCCGGCCGCCGCCGCCGCCGCCGCCGCCGGAATCGCCATGATCGCTTCCCCCGAAGGCGCCGCCCTCCATGCCACCCTGTGGAACAACATTCAGGCCCTTCACTCCCGCCTTGCCGCCGCCGGACGCGCCCCGGCTCCACCGGCCTCCGCCATCTTTCCCGTCATCCTCGGCCCGGAAAAAGCCGCCACGGACGCCGCTGCGCGCCTGCGCGACGACGGCCTCTGGATTCCCGCCATTCGCTATCCCACCGTTCCCCGCGGCAAGGCCCGTCTCCGCCTGACCGTCACCGCCAGCCACACACCCGATCAAATCGACCGGGCCGCCGCCGCCCTCGCGGGCCTTGCCCCGTAAGGAGCCGCTCCGGAATTTCAACGCTCCCCAGGCACTGGCACATCGAGGCGCGTGCCGCCTCTTTCCGGGCCGGGACGGTCACCTGGATGGCGCGCCCGAACGGCTGGCCGTCCACCGCGACAAACGCGTAGGCCGCCGCCCCGCCGACCGCGCCGAGCCGGAACGCGTAGAGGTCCGCGCCATCGAACCCGGCGGCGGCCTGGGCGGGCAGCAGTTTCCGGATTTCGTCGAGAAAAGAATCGAAACGCGCGTCAACTTCATCCGCCGCTGCGCCCGCCGGGGCGAGCGCAAGCATCATCAGGATTGTCCGGGTCAGGTTGACGGACGGTTTGCCTGGCGCGGTGGCGCCACGGCGCGGAGTGTGGCACGGGCGCCGCCGCGGGCAAGCCCGTTAACCCAACTTTCGCAGTTTGGAAGCTCTTGACCTGGCCCTTCCCTCTGGGGAGGGCTGGCGGAAGGCCTAAAGTCGGCCACACAAAATGGGGAGTCAGCCTTGGCCGGGGGGTGGCAGTTGCTGGGCGCGGATTCGGGGCGGGGGCTGCTCGGGCAGCGTCCAGCCCAGTTGATCCAGAAACACCGCTTGCTCCCTCTCTGGAACGGTGATGCGGGGCAAGGTGATCGTGCGGGCGTCGGGGGTGTCAAACTCCACGTCCACCATCACGATCTTGCGCAGGTGCTGGAGCACCTGTGGGGAGGTGAGGCTGGGCGCCCGGCCCGCCGCCAGCTTGCGCAGGCACACGCGCATGGCGTAACCCAAAAGCGCCACCATGATGTGCGCCTCCACGTGCTTTTCCTTGCGATGCCAGATCGGGCGTATGCCGATCTCGCTTTTGCACACCCGCAACGCCGCCTCGGCCTCGGTCAATTGCACATAGGTTTGCCAAAGGCTGGCCGCGTCGTGCCGGCCCTCCGGCCAGTGCGCGCGCGACAAATAGGCCCCATCCCACCGGACCGCTTCGCGCCACTTGGGCCGGTTCCAGGCCCTTTCCACACGCCCGGCGGCGTCGTGGTATCGGCAAGCCTTCAGAAAACGCCACATCGGCCGGAGGCGTTCCTCCCGATAGACGGTGTTCGCCAAGTCCAACCCGAGGTCCTCGTTGGCGTAGGGGCGCGGGCCTTGCCGATGAGCCCCTTGGCCAGACCCTCCCATATTCGCCAGTCTCGCTTCTCGTTGGCGTCGGCGAGCGTGGACGTGCTCACCGGTTGGCGGAACCCCAAATAGTAGAGGGCTTGGGGTTTGGCGTAGAGGCAAGTGGCGTGTCGCGCAACCCTTCGCGCCAAGTCAACTGGGCAAACGCCAAACAAATGAGCTGTTGGTGGCAGCCAAAGTGCCGGACCCGCGACTTGGCATCGTAATGCTCGACCAAGCGGGAAAGGGTCTTGCGGTCGATCAGATCAAGGATTTGGGACAGAACGTAACAGCCAACATTCATGGTCGTGGAGCCTGTCAAAACCCTTCTGGAAAATCAAATGCGTGACATCAGAATCCATTCACAACACCCTCATTCTAAATATGTTCCATCATTTCAATCCCCCATCAACCGGACACCCGTGTCTGTCCACATATATTCCCAAGCGCCACCTGGCCCGCCCTGCAACCCCGCCAAACTCCCAAGTCGCCACCAGCCGGACACCGCCACCGCCCGCGGCGGCCCAGCTCGCCGCCGGATGCCTTGCCGGTCAGCGCAGTTCCATGCCCCCGTAGAGCGCCGCGACGGCCATTTGGATGGACTCCCGGACCGCACCGGTCCACGCCGGGTCGTTCCGAACGGACACCGCAAGCGGGTTGGTCCTGTAGGGCACGCTGGCCGCACCGGACACGGGGATTCCATTGAGAACCCCCTCGATCTCGCAATGGATGCTGTCCATTCCCGGCCCGTTCCTCCCTGCGGCGACATGGCCGCTCGCGCCCGTTAGCGCCGCGGGCAGCGCCTCCGACATGCGCCCGCTGAAATCATCCGTCAGCCGAAGAACGCGCAACTCAAACCGGACTGCCTCCAAGCCCGGTGGCCGTTGCCGCGCCAAGGCGCTCTTGACATGCAGCACGGGACTCACGTCGAAGTTCGCATTCCCCAAGATCATAGAAGAGGACAGCACTCCGGACCGGTGGGCGCTCTTCTCCGGCTCCGTGCGCATATCCACCACAACCACCCCCGGTGTTTGCGCGGCTTCCGGCATGCCAATACGCGACACACTCAACGACCCGCAGCCCGCCAGTCCAACCACCCACGCCAGCCTTGCCACAACTTTCACGGAACCTCCATTCGTCCCGAACACGCGGATGTTCCCTTCCCGCGAGTTCCAGTCCAGTTTGGCACAGGGCTCCATCGGCGGCCAGCACAATCCCCGAACGTCGCCCGATTGGACCGAGGCAACACCAACAAGGGAACAACCCCGGCGTCCCCTGCCCCCAAAAAATCCCAAGACTCCCAACCCAGACGGAACGCGCGATCATCCCTATCCGGCCCGCCGCCTCAGGGCATGGGCGAACCGCCCCTTTTGTTCGTTCCGCTCTTGCCGGCCCTCGACCCCGCCAACCGCCCCCTTTGCCTTGCCCCGCGCCCCAAGGGCGGCGGTCTCGGGCGGCGTTTGGTCAGGACCGGCCCACAGTCGCGCGATGGCGCAGCCCGCGCATGAGGCCGCGGAGTTCGGCCAAGCCCCGCATGCGGCCAATGCAGGAGTAGCCCGGCGTTGGCGGCACCGGCTTGCCCAGATCGTCCATCATGGTGTGGCCATGATCAGGGCGGAAGGGCAGGCGCCAGTCCCCGCTGCCTTCGATGGAACGGCGGCGGTCCTGCTCGCGCAGGAGCTCCCCCATCACCCCGGGCATATCGACCGAGCCCGCAAGGTGGTCCGCCTCAAAGAAGGAACCGCCGGCTTCCCGTTGGGTGGAGCGCAGGTGGGCCGCATGAATCCGCGGGCCAAACCGGCGCGCCATGGCCGTGAGGTCATTGTCTTCCCGCGCCCCCAGCGATCCGGTGCAGAAGCAGAGGCCATTGGAAGGCGCCGGCGTGTGCGCGAATATCCAGTCCAAGTCGCCCGCGGTTTTCACAATCCTCGGCAGTCCAAGGATGGGAAAAGGGGGGTCGTCCGGATGAATGGCCATGTTGATGCCCAACTCCCCGGCAAGCGGCATGATCTCGGAGTGGAACCGGGCGAGATTCTTGCGCAAACCCGAAGCATCCGACCCTTCGTAGCGCGCGAGCATGTTGCGGATGTCATTGAGTTGCAGGCCCAGCTTGCAGCCGGGAAAGACGTCAATGATGCCTTGCACAAACTCCGCCCGCGCCGGATCCGCCAGTTCCCGCCAGAAACGCCGCGCGGCCTCCCGTGCCGCGCCGTCATACGACGCCTCGGCTCCGGGACGGCGCAACGCGCAAAGCTCGAAGGCCGCGAACTTCACGGGATCAAAACGCAGGCACTCGGACCCGTCGGGCAGGCGATGGCGGAAATCGGTGCGGACCCAGTCGAGCACCGGCATGAAGTTATAGACGATGGTCTTGATTCCCTCGGCCGCAAGGTGGCGCATGCTTTGCCGGTAGTTGTGAAACCACCGCTCCAGGTCGCCGGCGCCCCGTTTGATATCCTCGTGCACCGGGAGCGACTCGACGGCGGTCCATCGCAAGCCGGCGTTCTCCACCACTTCCTTTCGTTGCCGGACAGCCTCGCGCGGCCAGAGTTCGCCGTAGGGGATTTCGTGCAGCGCGGTGAAGACGGCCGTGGCGCCCGCCTGCCGGATGTACGACAGCGGCACAGGGTCCGCCGGCCCAAACCAGCGGAACGATTCTTCCAGAAAAAGCGCGTCCGTGGGGGCGGGCATGGGCGTCAAACACCCGAATACGCGGTGAATCCGCCATCCACCGTCAGGATCGTTCCCGTCACGAAACGGGAGGCGTCACTGAGCAGGTAATGGATGGCCCCGCAGAGTTCCGCGGCCTCGCCAAACCGGCCGAACGGCGTCTGCCGGATCACCGCCTCGCCCCGGGCGGTCAGAGTGCCGTCCGGATTGGTGAGAAGGCCGCGGTTCTGTTCTCCGAGGAAAAAGCCGGGGACAATGGCGTTGACCCGCACGCCCCCCTGGGTGCGGCGCGCCAGATCGACCGCCAGCCACCGGGTGAAGTTCTCCACCGCGGCCTTGGCGGCGGAATACCCGACGACGCGGCTCAAGGCCCTGCCCGCGGCAACCGAGGAGAAGTTCAGGATGCTGCCGGATTTCCGCCGCAGCATGCTCTCGGCGAACACCAGGGTGGGAAGCACGGTGCCGTGCAGATTCAAGTCAACAACCCCCTCGAAAGCGTGAAAATCGAGATCAAGAAACGACTTGTCCGGGCCAATGGTGGCACCCGGCATGTTTCCCCCGACCCCGTTGAGGAGGCCATCGATGCGCCCCCATCGCTCGAGGACCTTCTCCCGCGCCGCCGCAAGCGACTCGCGGCTGGTGATGTCCGCCCGCAGGCCAAGGCATTGCGCCTCGGGCGACCGCCGCCGGATCCGCGCCAGCGCCGCTTCGAGCTTCTCCTCGGAACGTCCCAGGCAGGCCACGCGGGCTCCTTGCGCGGCAAGGTACCCGGCCGATTCACCGGCCAGCGCCCCGGTCGCGCCGGTGATGACCACCACTTTGTTCGAGAGATCAAATTCCGTCATGATTGTTGGCATGGGAGGCTCCGTTCGATCATTTGCATCACCCGGAAACGCGGGCAGTGGACTGGAGGAGCCGTCCATCGCGGGTCACGTTTCGCACGCCCTCGTCGAAGTGCAGTTCCGGGCGCGGTTCGCCTGGCGCGGGATGAAAGTGGACGTTGTCCATGGCGATATTCTCGGCGTGCCGGAGAACCAGGCCATACGCCGGGAGCCCGTGCCACCGCTTGGGCGGCCAGACGCCCGGGAGGACGCGCGTGTAGGCGATCGCGCAGGGATAAAGCCGGTCATCCCAGTTCGGAGGCTCGGTGACATCTTCAGGATGGCCGGGGTGGGCGAAGTGAACATCGATGTCGCGCAGAGTCACATTGCGTACGGGATGCCCGGCGTAGCCGACAAGGTTCGAGGCCACGTGGCCGGCGCCCCAGGCCGTGATGCCGCTCAAGCGGATGTTCTCCAGTGTTCCCGGTTGCACGGGCGGAAGGCCCTCCCCGGTATGCCGCAGGAGCGGCCGGGAGTCCTCCTCGGGTTCGCCGTATCCCTGGCCGCCCAGCAGGTCCCGGCTGTGGCGGGCGCCGAGCCGGAGGTTCAAGAGATTCATGTAGCCCTCCACCACCACGTTGGTGGCCAGCACGTTGCGCAAGAAACCGCCATCGACGGAGCCGTAATCAATGGCGGAGATTCCATTGGGTACGGGCAGGGTCGGGTGGCCCTTCGGCTCATGGCGGGATTGATGGAAAACGCAGTTGGAGAGTGTGATGTTCTCGAAGCCGGAGAGCGAGCCGGTCCCCAATTTAAAGGCGCTGGCAAAGGTGGCCGCGCGGCAGTTGGTGATGACAACATTGCGTGTGGGGAGCGGACCTTCGGATTTGAGGCAGATGGCGTCATCCGCGACGTCCAGCGCGCAGTCGCTGACGGTCACGTCCTCACAACCGTCGATGTCCATGCCGTCGCTGTTGATATTGGCGTGGTTGTGGACGGTCAAACCGTGCAGGCGCACGTCCCGGCAGCCATGGTAGCGCTGCATCCAGAAGGCCGAGTCGCGCAGGGTGAGATTCCGCAGGGCCACGTTGCGGCAACCGACAAAGTGCAACCCGTACGGGCGCCGGGGATCGTTGTCGTAACCGGTCTTCATGGGGCCGGCCCCGCCATTGCCGTCGATCGTTCCCGGCCCTTCGATCAGGACGTTCTCCAACCCGACGGCGCTGATGAAAACCGCCCATGGCTGGGCGTCCATGCGGGACGCGATGGCGCTCCGGACCCGCTGGTAGGCGGACAAGTCGGGCAAACCCTTCCAAACGGCGCCCTGTTGCAGTTGGATGTGGAGATTGCCGCGGAGATGGATGGTGCCGGTGCGAAATTCTCCGGGCTGGAGGATCAACAGGCCGCCCCCCTGGGCGCCCAGCCGGTCAATCGCTTCCTGAAGGAGTGTGGTGTGGTCGCCCGTCGCGCCGGGCGTGAGCGAAACGGCCGATGAGTTGGGCTGCATAAGTCGGAGTTAGCGCGCATGCGGCGGAGTCGCCCCGGAGGAGGGCGGCCCGGTTGAGCGGCTGCCGGGCCGCTCCGGTCGGGCCGGCCCCTCAGCTCTTCTTTGCCTTCGCGGCGCGGGGGGCTTTGGCGGGCTTTTTCTCCTCGGGGGCGGGCGCCTGCTCGGCGCGCTTGAGGAGAAGCGCCAGCCGGGACGCCTTGCGGCTCGCGGTATTGCGGTGGATCACCGCCCGTTTGGCGGCGCGGTCGCAAGCGGAAACCACCTGCGGCAGCAACTCGCGGGCCTCGGCGAGCTGGCCCGACGCCACAAGCCGCCGGTAGTTCTTCTCGAGCCCTTTGAAGCGCTCCTTGGCAAAACGGTTACCCTCGCGGCGGCGCACGGATGCGCGGGCCTGTTTGGCGGCTGATGCGGTGTTGGCCATAGAAAAGAAGTTGGGAAACTAGCCGCCACTGCTAAGGAGGCAAGCGTGAAATGGCGGAAATTCTGGCTGGGCGCCCTGGTCCTCGTCCCCCTCTGCGGGGCGGGCACCTACGCCGCGGCGGGCCTTTTTTCCGCCGGCGTGGCCACTCCCTCCGGGCTGGCCCACCCTCCCCTCCGCTCGTTTCTCATCGGCCTGGGCATCTGGTTCGCCGTTTTTCTGCTCGTCCCGCGGCCCATGTGGTTTTATGTCTTCGGCCACGAGCTGACCCACGCCGTGTGGACCTGGATCTGCGGCGGGCGCGTCTTCCGGTTCCGCGTCACCGCCGCGGGCGGCCTCGTCCAGACCGACCGCGCCAACTTTTTCATCGCCCTCGCCCCCTATTTCTTTCCCATCTACTCCCTCCTGGTTCTCTGGCTCTGGTGGCTCACCGGCTTCTGGGTCCGCCTCGACTCGGTCGAATGGCTCCTGTTCTCCCTGCTAGGGTTCACCTGGGGATTCCACGCCGCCTTCACCGCCCTCATGATCCCGACCTCCCAGCAGGACATCACCGACCACGGCTGGACCTTCTCGCTTTCCCTCATCTACCTCGCCAATCTCGTTCTCATCCTCGGTTTCCTGCTCGCCATCAGCCCCGGCGCCGGGCGCCGCGCCCTTTGGGATGGCCTTGCCGCGGGCTTTCTCCGGTTCTGGATGGACCTCGCACAAGGATTGTCATGGCTCGCGACTTGGGCTAGGAACCTTGTCCCATGACGCTCGCCGGCCTGCTCCCCGAGGCCCATCTCCAGCCCAGCCTCCGTGCCGCCGACAAATGGCAGGCCATCAACGAGCTGCTCGATATCCTCGCCGCCGCCGGCGCCCTGCCCCCCAATCTCCGCGAACGCGCCCACGAAGCCCTCCTCGCCCGCGAACGCCAAATGAGCACCGGCATCGGCATGGGCGTCGCCATCCCCCACGCCGCCGTCGATGGCCTCGGCCACGTGGCCGCCGCCTTCGGACGCGCCCCGGACGGCATCGAATTCCAGGCCCTCGACGACGCGCCCGTCAAACTCATCTTCCTGTTTCTCGTCCCCAAGGCCGAGTTCCAGACGCACCTCAAGACGCTCGCCGCCATCGCCCGCTTCCTCAACCAGCCGGGCGAGTCCGCCAAACTCCTCGCCGCGACTTCCGCCACCGCCATGCGCGGCATCCTCCAACAGGACGCCGCCGCCGAGCTCTAACCGTTCCCCCCCTTGAACCCCGTCGTCCGCGAACTCCAAACTGAACTCGCCCGCGCCTACCAGGCCGCCGGCTTCGCCTCCGCCGCGCCCACCGGCGCCGTCCGCCCCTGCGGCGACCCCCAGTTCGGCGATTACCAGAACAACGAGGCCCTCGGCCTCGCCAAAACGCTCCAACGCAAGCCCCGCGACGTGGCCGAGGCCGTTGCCGCCGCCTGGAAAGGCGCCAGCCTCGCCTCCGTTTCCATCGCCGGACCCGGCTTTATCAACCTCCGCTTCACCGACGACGCCCTCGTCCGCGCCATCCAGCCCCGGCTCGGTGGCCACTTCGCCGAAAAGGTCCGGGACCCCCTCACGCTCCTCCTGGATTTCAGCAGCCCCAACGTCGCCAAGTCCATGCACGTCGGCCACATCCGCAGCACGGTCCTCGGCGATTGCCTCGCCCGCGTCATGCGTTTCCTCGGCCACCGGGTCATCACCGACAACCATCTCGGCGATTGGGGCACGCAATTCGGCATCCTCATCACCGCCTACCGCAAGCTCGGCGACCCAGGCGGCCTCGAAGCCGATCCCATCGCCGAAATGGAGCGCCTCTACAAGCTCGGCAACGACGATTGCAAGGCCAACCCCGCCGCCCTCGACGCCGCCCGCGACGAAGTCCGCAAACTCCAGGACGGCCAGCCCGGCAATGTGGCCCTCTGGGAAAAATTCCGCGCCCTCTCGCAATCCGCGTTCGAAGCCATCTACCGCCGCCTCAACGTCCGTTTCGACCACACGCTGGGCGAAAGTTTCTACAATCCGATGCTCAAGGAGACCGTTGACGATCTCGTCCGCAAAGGCATCGCCCGCGAAAGCGAAGGCGCCATTTGCGTCTTCTTCGACGGCGACCCCCAGCTCGCCGACAAACCGTTCCTGATCCAAAAATCCGACGGCGCCGCCCTGTACGGCACCACCGACCTCGCCACGCTCCGCTACCGCATGGACCATTTCCAGGCCGGCGCCGTCTGGTACGTCACCGACATGCGCCAGTCCCTCCATTTCCAACAGCTCTTTGCCACCGCCCGGAAATGGGGCGTCACCGCCGACCTCCGCCACATCGGGTTCGGCGCCATCCTCGGCGCCGACAAACGCCCCCTCAAAACCCGCGAGGGCGCCCCCGTCAAACTCGAAGCTCTCCTCGACGAAGCCGTCGCCCGCGCCCTCGCCATCGTGCGCGAACGCCGCGCCGACCTGGCCTTCGAGGAAAAGGAAGCCATCGCCGAGGTCCTCGGCATCGGCTCGGTCAAATACGCCGACCTCGCCCAGAACCGCCACCTCGACTATGTCTTCGACTGGAACAAGCTCCTGGCCTTCGACGGCAATACCGCCCCCTACGTGCTCAACGCCTACGTCCGCATCCGCTCCATCTTCCGCAAGTCCTGCGATCCCGCCGATGCCGCCTACCGCCTCGGCGTCCCCGGCCACCCCCGCGAACGCGATCTGCTCCTGCACCTCGCCCAGTGGGAGGACACCGTCCAGCAGGTCGCCGACGAACAGCGCCCGCACTATCTCTGCTTCTATCTCTTCCACCTCTCCGGCCTGTTCCACTCGTTCTTCGAGGAATGCCCCGTCCTCAAGGCCGATCCCAAAGTCCGCGAGCACCGCCTCGCCCTCTGCCAGGCCACTGCCGCCACCCTCCACAAAGGCTGCGAACTCCTCGGCATCCCCTCTCTCGAAAGAATGTGACCGTCCCCCCACCCCCAAGCCAGGACCCGACGTCCAGATGAGGTGGGACGGCACCCCGGCGCGCCTCCCCCGCCGCCTTTCACTCCCCCGGCGCACCCGCCGCCACCCGCGCCCGCACCTCCGGCAACAACTCCCGCATCTGCGCAATCCGCCGGTCGTCCGCCGGATGCGTCGAGAGCCATTCCGGCGGTTTCCCCTGTTTCTTGCCCTCCGCCCGCATCCGCTCCCAAAACGCCACCGCCTCCCCCGGTTCGTACCCCGCCCGCGCCATGTACAACAGGCCGAGCCGGTCCGCTTCCAGTTCGTGGTTGCGCCCGAACGGCAGCGTCACCCCCACCGCCGACCCCACGCCCAGGGCCGACATCAACATCTGCTGTTCCCGCGCCGGCCGATCCCGCGCCATCGATTGCGCCGCCAGCGCCACCGCCGCCACCCCCAACTGGGTCTGCATCCGCTTCGCCCCGTGCCGCAGGGTCACGTGCGCAATCTCATGCCCCAGCACTGCCGCAAGCCCCGCGTCGTTCCGCGTCACGGGAAAAATTCCCGTGTTCACCCCGATCTTGCCCCCCGGCAGCGCAAAAGCGTTCGGGCTCGAATCCTCAAACACCACCCACTCCCACTTGCCGGCCTCCGGCCCCGCCGCCGCCAGCACGCGCTTCGCCACACGCTCCACCGCCTCCTTTTTCCCGGCGTCCCGGCTCACCCTCCCCTTCCGCCGCATCTCCCCAAACGCCGATTCCCCAAGCTGCGCCTCCACCGCGGGCGGAATGAACACCCCGCGCGTGCTGATCACAAACGGGTCCGGCGCCCCGCGCACTCCCCCCCTCGCCTGAACCCCCGCCGGATGCACAGGGACCGCCCTCGGTATCTCCTCCTCCCCCACCGCCCAAACGGCCCATGCCGCCCCCGCTCCCGCCAGGGCCGCCACCCACGGACCACGCATCCACCAGCCGCGCATGCGGCCATTTTGCCTCCCCCCGCCGCCCTCCGCAAGCTCCTTGATCCCGCCGGACCCCGCCGCAGAAATGCCGCAACTTCCGCGACTACCGCTTGGCATCCGGCCCGGTTCCGGCCACATTCCCCCCTTCCATGAAGCGAAGCCACCTGATCACGCTCGCCGCCATCATCGCTGTTTCGGGCCTGCTCTTCGTCCTGCCCGACGCCGTCACCGGACCCTTGAAGTCCACCGCCGAATCCGTCTTCGCCCCCGCGTTCAAGCTTCTCGCCTCCGCCCGCGACTCCTTCGCCCAATTCGAGAGCAACGTCAAACAGCTCACCGCCCTCCGCGAACGCAACGCCTCCCTCGAGGGGGAAAACGCCCAGCTCCGCGCCGAGCTCCAGACATTCCGCAATCTCGAAAGCGAGAACGCCCAGCTCCGCGAAGCCCTCAAATTCCAGAAAGCCAGCTCCTTCAAACTCCTCGCCGCCCGCGTCGTCGCCCGCGAACCTTCCTCCTGGTGGCAGTACGTCACCATCGACCGCGGCCAGCGGGACGGCATCGAACCCAACGTCGCCGTCATCACCACCCGCGGCCTCCTCGGCAAGGTCGCCATCGTCAACCCCGGCTCCTCCAAAATCGTCCTCATCGGCGACGAAAACTGCCGCGTCTCCGCCGTCCTCGAAGGCACCGACGAACCCGGCATCGTCCTGGGCAAACCCACCGAAACCGGCGCCATGCGCTGCCACATGACGTTCCTCTCCCGCACCGCCCGCATCGAACCCGGCCAGCGCGTCTATTCCTCCGGTCTCGGCGGCGTCTTCCCTGCCGGCCTCCTCCTCGGCGAGGTCGCCCAGCTCCTCTCCGGCACGGAGTCCGGCAACTTCGGCCTCTACCGCGAAGTCGTCGTCGAACCCGCCGCCGACCTCGCCGAAATCCGCGACGTCTTCGTCGTCCTCGGAAAGAAGTAACCATGCTCTTCGCCGTCCTCGCCGCCGCCTCCGTCGCCTCCATCGTCGTCCAAAAATGCCTGCCCCCTCCGTTCGGCCCGGGCGTCCTCGACTGGGCGCTCATCCCCCTGGTCGTCATCTACGGCGCCCTCGTCCTCCCCGCCCCCGCCGCCTGGGTCCTCGCCCTGCTCGCCGGGCTCTGCACCGACCTGCTCGCCCTCAACCGCCTCGGCACGCACTCCGCCATCCTGCTGCTCATCGTTTTCCTCCTCCAAACGCAGGACCTGGCGCGGAACCGTTCCCGGTGGTATTTTCAGCTTTACGTCGCCCTCGTCGGATCCATGGCCTACATCGTCCTCGATTATCTCGCCTTCTGCGTCCAGGAGAACCACTGGCTCTTCTCCGAGGGCCTCCTCCATCGCGCCGTCTGGACCGCCCTCTTCAATGCCGGCGCCGCCCCGGTCATCTTCGGCATCGTCAATCTCGTCCTCACCCTCGCCGGCTACCGTTTCCCCGCGGAGCGCCCCAGCCATGCTCATTGAAACCCCCCACCGCGCCACCCTCCGCATCACCGTCCTCGGGACCGCCATCTTCCTCGCCTTCACCGTCCTCGTCGGGCGCCTCTACGAAATCCAGGTCGGCGAAGGCGCCAAGGCCGCCGCCCGCGCCGACGCCCAGCGCATCAAAAAAATCATTCTCCCCCCCGCCCGCGGCCTCATCGCCGACCGCTGGGGCGTGCCCCTCGCCGAACTCCGCCCCTCCGTCGATCTCGACCTCTACCTGCTCGAGCTCAAGACCCACTACCTCAAGACCCACGGCACGCTCCCCAAAACCATGGACCATTACCGCCAAAACGGCATCCCCGTCTCCCGCGAAACGGTCGATATCGTCAAGGTCGTGGACGCCTGCATGGCCCCCTACCGCGCCGTCCTCGGCGACCGAGTTAAAATCAGCCCCGACGCCCTCCGCCTCCACCAGCGCATCCGCGACAACGTCCCCTTCCAGCTCAAAAGCGATCTCTCCTTCAAGGAAATCGCGCTCCTCTACGAACGCAACCCCTTCGTCCCCGGCATCGAAGCCCAACCCCGCCCCGTCCGCTCCTATTCCTACGGCGCCACCGCCTCCCACATCATCGGCTACGTCGGACGCCCCGAGGAATCCCTCACCATGGTCCGCGACGGCCGGGAAATCGAGGTCGAAACCCTCGGCAAAGACGGCGTCGAGAAAGCCATGGATGCCGACCTCCAGGGCAACCCCGGCTACCGCGTCCTCGAAGTCAATAATGTCGGCTCCGTCCAGAAACTGCTCGACCACCAAAACGCCACGCTCGGCAACACCGTCCAGCTCACCATCGACCTTCGCGTCCAGCAAATGGTCGAACGCGCCCTCGCCGGCGTCGGACGCGGCGCCTGCGTCCTCCTCGACGTGCGCAACGGCGACATCCTCGCCATGGCCTCCGTCCCCAGTTTCGATCCCAACACCCTCGGCGACGCCGACGAATGGAAGCGCATCACCAAGGACGATACCCACCCCCTCCTCAACCGCGCCGTCTCCACCTATCCCCCGGGTTCCACCTTCAAAATCCTCGTCGCCCTCGCCGCCGCCCAAAAAGACCCCGCCGGCCTCGCCCGGTTCTCCACCTCCTGCGGCGGCGGCATGATGGTCGCCGACCGTTACCGCCGCTGCTGGAACGCCAGCGGCTGCGGCCGCCTCAACCTCATCGGCGGCATCCGCCGTTCCTGCAACGTCTTCTTCTACACCCTCGGCATCAAGACCGGCGTCGCCGCCGTCCACGCCATGGCCACCGCCATCGGCCTGGGGAACACCCTCGATCTGCCCCTCGCCAGCGTCGATCCAGGCGTCATCCCCTCCGAACCCTGGATGCGCGCCAATTACCCCCGCGAACGCTGGTCCAACGGCCACATGGCCAACATGGCCATCGGCCAGGGCTTCGTCAAAGTCTCCCCCCTCCAAATGGCCTGTGTCGCCATGGCCGTCGCCAACGGCGGCCTCGTCTACCAACCCCGCCTCGTCTCCCGTGTCGTCGATAACAACGGCGCCCTCGTCCGCGAGGAACCCATCCAGGTCCGCGCCGACCTCGGCATCGATCCCAAGGCCTTCGATCTCATCCGCCGCGGCATGTGGTCCGTTGTCAATGAAATGGGCGGCACCGGACGCCGCGCCGCCCTCCCCGACTACGATGTCGCCGGCAAAACCGGCTCCGCCCAGTTCCAAACCCGCATCCGCGGCCGTTCCGTCTCCGACACCAAGACCTGGTTCATCTCCTACGCCCCCTTCGACGCCCCGCGCTACGCCATGTGCGTCTTTGTCGAAGGCGGCTCCTCCGGCGGCGGCTCCTGCGCCCCCATCGCCGGCTCGCTCTACCGCCAGATTTTCGACCTCGAACGCTACAATCTCAGCTACGAACTCGCCTACCTCGACCCCCAAAAAGGCCACTACGACGGCGTCCGCGACAATCCCGCCCTCGTCGATCCCAACTCTCCCCTCGTCGTCGCCTCCAACGATTCCGAACCCGAGCTGGAACAGAACGACGACGCCGGCGGCACGGTCCCGCCCCGCGCCGAGCCCATCGCCTCCCCAGCCCCCCCCGCGCGCTCCGGCCGCTCCACCGAGCGCCCGGCAGAGCGCCCCGCCAACAGCCGCCCCGTCCGGGG
>CAYSZK010000020.1:41919-47507 GCA_964435495.1 uncultured Verrucomicrobiales bacterium | reverse complement strand
GCGGTTTGCAATCGGCGCGTCCCGTGTGCCGGGTCGCTGAGCTTGAGTCGTTCGCAAATATTGCCAGACAACGGCCCTATGATCGGCTAGCCTCAGACCATGACGACCAAATTTACCTACTGGCGAGAAGAGGATGGAAAATTCCTTGGCTATTTGAACGACTTTCCTGACCACTGGACACAAGGAGAATCTCTGCAGGATCTGAAGGATAATCTTCGAGACCTCTACGAAACCTTCTCCGAAGGAACCATCCCAGGAATCAAGAAAGTGGATGAATTGGAATTGGCGTGAAAAGGCGTGATTTGATTTCCAAGGTCGAATCCGCTGGTGCTGTCCTTCTCCGACATGGAGGCAAACATGACATATACCACAATCCAAAGACAGGAGCCACACAACCAATTCCTTGACACAAGGAGATCAACGAGCTACTGGCCCGGAAGATTCTCCGAGACCTCACAAAATCAGAATAACACGAACAATCGCGTTCAGCCAACCTCACTTCGCTCGGGGGCTGACGCGGGACGTTCGCCAACAGGAAAGGGGTCAGTCCTTGCATCGCAGCAAAGACCGTTTCGCCTGAACACGGGCCCCAGTTTCGCAAATCTTAACCGCCGCGACCACTGGTTCCGAAACTTGACCCCCACCGACCCCGGACCGGCGGCGGCACGGGAGCGCGGCGCCCGATAAAGCAAACTTCTACCAGTAACACGGCCTTGTAACGGTGGCCAACCTTTATCCTTGGTGCTCAGCAGCCTGGTTCGAACGCCAAGCTTCCCCGGCAATGGTCAACTCCATCTACCGACTCAAGGTGGATAAATTGCGGGTGCGCGATGACTTCGATGTCGCGCCGGAGTGGTGATGAGGTCGATGAGAAAGCGCCAGAGGACTGGCGCACTCCAAAAGCTGCCGCCCGGTTCCAGCGTCCGGAAAATCGCGAAGCGTCTTGGACTGCAGCAGTCCCCTGCCGCTGTGCCAAAGCGCCAGAGGACTGGCGCACTCCAAAAGCTGCCGCCAGTTCCCTGCGTCTTAACTCCCACCGACCCCGGCCCGGCGGCAGCACGGGAACGCGGGGCCCTAAAAAGCAAACTCGTAGCAGTCCCATTTGCAACGCGCTGATGCTGGGCGCGCACAAGACGGTGGCGGCAACGGCTGACGCCGCGCCACACGTTGAACGATGGGCAAAAAATATTGCCGTGCACGGAGCTTTGCGCCATATTCCTGTCATGAGCGCAACCGAGCTTGAACACGCAGTTCAGAAACTTCCGCCTGGCGAACTTGAGCGGTTTGCAGAGTGGTTTGAGCATTTCATTGACAGCCAGTGGGATGCCAGACTGGCCTCGGACATTGCCGACGGCAAGCTCGACGCTGTTGCGAAGAAAGCAGATCAGGATTTCGAAGCGGGACGCCGCACTTCCTTGTGACGCACTTCGCCTCTCCTGATTTCTGGCACTATTGTAAACTCCTGCCGGAAACTATTCAGAAGACAGTTGACAAAAACCTCCACATATTGAAAACCAACCCACGACATCCGTCTATTCGGTTGAAGAAGAGCGGCATTTTCTGGCCGGCACGAGTTGGCATTCCTTATCGAGCGCTTGCCAAAGAAAGAGCGGAAGGATTGGTCTGGAGCTGGTTCGGCCATCACACGGGATACGACCGCTGGCTAAAGAAACAATAAAGCCCAATACATGTTGGTCATCCAGTAACATGCGCCGCAAACCGAAATGCATCATCGTTACGGGCCGCCCCGGAGCGGGGAAGACGACCCTTTCCAAGCGGCTCGGTGACCGGCTGTGGATGCCGGTTATCAGCCGCGACACAATTAAAGAAGGCTTTGTCAATACCCATGGCATCAAACATGACCGGCTGCCACCGGACACCAATGCCTTGGTTACCAATTTCTTTTTTGACATAGTGGACCGATATCTCGCCGCCACTGTCTCAATCATAATCGAGGCCGCATTTCAGCACAAAGTGTGGGAACCAAGAATGTCCAGGATTTCTGAATTGGCCAGTCCATACATTCTGCTATGCTCCATTGACGGCGAGATTGCGGCAAAGCGCCATCTCCAACGGGGCCTAGACGAACCAGTCCGCGAGTTCTACCACGGCGATCAGCGTGTTGCGACATATAGGGAAACGGGCATCGTGTCGCCTCCCGGCGCCTATATCGAACCTGCCTTACGCGTACCCACAATCCACGTCTCGACTGACGGGGAATATTCGCCGTGTCTTGATGAGATTGTGAAGTACATTCAATCAGAAGCCCAACAATAAATGGCGCGGCGAAGCCGGAGCGGAGCGGAGGCTTTGACCGCACCCATGCTGGAGCAAACCCGGCGACTCCCGGGGGGCGGGCTTATGCGTTTTGTGTTGGGCAGCGGGCTGTCGCGGGCGGCGCGGCAGACCTAGGCGTTCAGGTATTTGACGATGTGGGCGCCGCCGCCGAAGGGTTTGATCAGTCCTGAATGGCACTAACGTAAGAGCGGTTTGGGATGTTGAAGCGGCATCTTGCCGCCTGCCTTCTTTGGGGAAAAGCGGCGGGAGGCCGCTTCTACGTTGGCGCGCCACAAACTACTTGCCCGTTATCCCTTCCGACGCTAGGCCTTTTCCATGGTCCCTTTCCTCCTCGCCTCCCTTGCTGTATTTGTTGCCTGGTCCGGGCTGGATTTTCTCATCCACGGCGTGTTGCTCATGAAGGCGTACGAGGCCACCGCCGACCTGTGGCGGCCCATGGCCGAAATGAAACAAGGCCTGATGTCAGCCGTGACCGGCGCCGAGGCCCTCGGGTTTACGGGCATCTACGCCGTGCTGGTCAACCCCAAGTCCGCCGCCGCCGCCCTCAAGTACGGCCTGATTTTCGGCCTGGCCACGGGTGTTGCCATGGGGTTCGGCAGCTATTGTTACATGCCGATTCCGATGGACCTTGCCGCCGCCTGGTTCGGCGGCACGCTCGTCAAGTGTGTGGTGGCCGGCCTCCTGGCGGGCTGGATCGTCAAACCCGCCTGACCAGAAACACCCCCTCCTCGCCCGAGTCCGCAACCCACCCGCGCTCCACGTTAAAACCGGCGTCCGCCGCCATCTCCCGCAGCAGCTCGGGGCGGTAGCGGTGCGAGGCGAAGAGTTCGACCGGTTTTCCCTCCTCCGCGCCCATGCGGCAAACGATCCGCAGCACGCCGGGGCCGCCCCTGGCCGGTTCCACTTCAAAAGCCATGTCAACGGGCGCCGCGCGCCATCCCAGCCGCTTCGGCAAGAGGGCCAGCCACTCCCGCGTTTCCGGGTTGTCGTATTGCGGGAGAACACGGCGCACGCCCTCGGCGTAATCCGCGCCGGGCGCCAGATTCGCCGACAGGAGGCACCGATCCCCCAAGGCCACCGCCGCGCCGAGCACGCGCCAGGCTTCGTCCGGTTCGAGATTGGGAAGAATCCCGAAGAAAAGCACGAGCCGCGGACCGGGCAATCGTCCGGCCGCGCGCCGCACCGCCGCGGCGTCCCGCAAGTCCGCCACGACCCCGCGAACGTCCAGGCCCGGCACCCGCGCGAGGCACACCTCGCCCGCCTCGCGCACCAGCGCTTCCGAGATGTCCAGGGGCGCGTAGAGCGGCGCCTCCCCCGCCGCCGCCGGCGCAGCCGCCAGCGCCGCCAGGATGGCCGCGTCTTTCCTCCCTCCGCCGCAGCCCAGGCTCAGCACCGCGGCCGGGCGCCACGCCGCGTCCGCCGCGACGCGGGTGGCCGCCCGCTCGTACAATGCCTCCACGCCGGGGTCCGCGCGGGCGGGCGAGTGCCGTTCGTGGACGCGCAGCCAGGCGGCGGCCTGCTCGGGCGTTTCGTAATGCAGCCGCCCGTCGAACCGGCCTTCGCGCGCGGCCGCGGCGGCGCTTTCCGCCAACCGTTCCGGGGCGGCGCTGGGATCGCGGACCAACTCGATCCCCTCACCCATCCTTCGCCCTCGAATCCAGCACCAGCGTCACCGGGCCGTCGTTGACCAGCTCCACGCGCATCATCGCCCCGAACACACCCGTCACCAAAGGGCGCCCGAGCAACTCCGCCACGCGCCGCACATAGGCTTCGTAGAGCGGCGCCGCTTCCGCCGGTTTTGCCGCGCGGTGCCAGGACGGGCGGGTCCCTTTCCGCGTATCGGCATGCAGCGTGAACTGGCTTACCGCCGCGACCTCCCCGCCAACTTCCGCCACGGACCGGTTCATCCGCCCTTCGCCATCCTCGAAAATCCGGAGCCTTGCCGTCCGGTCCGCGAGCCATTCCACGTCCGCCCCGCCGTCTCCGGCGGCCACGCCCAACAGCACGACGAGCCCGCGCCCGATTCGCCCGGTTTCCCGTCCCTCCGCTTCCACCCGCGCCGACGCCACCCGCTGAACCACCGCGCGCATCGGCCGGGCGGTCAGAATTCAATCGCCAGCACCACGATCCCCTCGGCCTCGCCGGTGATCACGTTGCGGGCGACGTTCTGCCGTCCGTCGCCATACTCCGCGGGCGCCGCCGGATTGAGCACATGGAACGGATGCCGCGCCTTGGCCAGCAGCGGCAACACGCCGCTCACGTTGGTCTTCCGGCCAATGATCCGGTTCGGCGCCGCCTTTCGCGGCACCGGCGGGATCACCTGCCGGTACACCTTGCCGTCCTTCTCGTACGTGAGCGTCTCGCCGTAGCCCGCGCCCGCCAATCCCAGAATCACGATGGTTGCCAGGGTCTTCATAGTTCCTCCTCCGTGCACTTTCCGCCGCCGCCCCCGCCTTGTCAACCGCCAAACCCCTCGCAACCGCCGTCCGGCCCCGCCCAAAACCGCGGCCTCACCCGGCTCGCGGGAAATCGGCCGGTCCCGCGGTGGACAGGGCACGCGCCGCGCGTAGATTGATTGCATTGAAGCTTGGCCGCCGCCATGCGTCTGAAGTGCGGCACAAGCCAGAAACAAACCCAACCTGAAAGGAACAGACTATGAAGAAATTGATTGGAATCATCGCCGCCGCGGCGTTCGCGGCGCCCCTCCTTGCCGCCGAGCCCGGCCAGCCGGCCCCGGACTTCGCCGTCAAGGATTGCTGCGGAGAGAACGTCAAGCTCGCCGACTTTGAGGGCAAGGTCGTCGTGCTCGAATGGTACAACCGCGATTGCCCGTTCGTGAAGAAACACTACGGCTCCAAAAACATGCAGAAGCTCCAGGAAAAGTACACAGCCCAGGGCGTGGTCTGGCTGCAGGTGGTTTCCTCGGCGGCGGGCAAACAGGGCAGCTTCGCAAACATGGAGGAGGCCATGAAAGACATGGAGACCCAAGGCAGCAAAGCCACCAAACTCCTCCTCGACCCCGACGGCAAGATGGGCCAGGCCTACGGCGCGAAGGTCACGCCGCACATGTTCATCGTCGGCAAGGACGGCAAGATCGCCTATGCGGGCGCCATCGACGACGATAACGCCATCAAGTTCAATCCCGCCGCCAAAAACTACGTCGCCGCCGCCCTCGACGAAATCCTCGCCGGTAAACCCGTGGCCACCGCCAGCACCCAGCCCTACGGCTGCGGCGTCAAATACTGACGGACCCGGGCTCTCCCACTCCGGGCGGGCGCGGCATGAAGCCG
>CAYSZK010000020.1:0-41909 GCA_964435495.1 uncultured Verrucomicrobiales bacterium | reverse complement strand
CCCCCCCCCCCCGCCCTTTTTCTTTGCCCGCGCTCCGACTCCGCCGCGCGGTGCGGCGTGCGCCATCGGCTACTCCACCCGGAAATCCACGAGTTCGCAAACCGGGGGCCCCGCGCCGGACTCCGTGACATCCACCACAACCCGCATGGCGCGCCCCAGCGGCGGCGCCCCAAACAACCCCTCCGCCCGCGCCGCCAGACCGCGGCTCGACTCCGCCGCCGACAGGAACCCGCCGCAGCGCACCCGCAGCGCGCCGCCGTCCCCTTCCAACTCCAGCCACCCGCTCCCCGCTGTCCGCTCCGCCGCGCGCAACGTCCCGGTCACCTGGGCCATGTTTCCGGAAAACCGCCCGGGCGCGCGAATCACCGCGCCCGCGGTGGCGACGGGAAAGTCCGACCACAGCTCCATCCATTCCGCGTCCGAATCCACGGTTCCGTCAGACGTGACCAAGGGCGGCGGCGCGGGGATGGCGCCCGGCTCCCGGCCCTCCTGGCGGCGCGCGACGGTGATCCCCCACCTGGCCAGGAACGCGTCAGAAACCTCCTCGACGTCCACACTCAGCACGCCAAGGCTGTGCACCACCCCGACCCGCCCGCGGGCCGTGATGCGCACGCGGAGAATGCCCCGCAGGAACTTGCCGCCGATCACCGCGCTCATCCCTTCAGGCCCCGGCGGCTCGCGCCGCTTTCTGGGGGCGCCAGGCGCGTCCGCCATCATCCCCGCCCCCAACAGCGCCAGGAGCAGCCACGCCCGCCCCGGCATCCGCCCCCGCCCCCGCGCCGCCGTCACAATTGCGCGAGCTTCACCGAATAGATATCCGGTTCCGCCCGAATCTCCGCCAGCGCGGCCTCCGAGGGCGGGCTGTCCAGTTGCAGCACCGTGAGCGCCCGCCCGCCCGGGGCCGAACGCGCCAGGGTCATGTTCGCGATGTTCACTTTGTGGTTGCCCATCACCGTGCCGATCCAGCCCACGATCCCCGGCCGGTCCCGGTTCTCCATCAGGAAGAGAACGCCTTCGGTGCTGCTTTCGACCGGCATGCCGTTAAGGCGCACGATCCGCGGCACCACGCCAAAGAACGTGGCCGACGCCGAAGCCTTCGCCTCCCCCGCCCGCACGGAAACCTCGACCAGCTCGTTGTAGTCGCAGCCCTCGCCCATCTTTGTCTCCGAATAATCCAGGCCGAGGTTCCGCGCGTACTTGGTCACGTTCACCTGGTTCATCTCCGGCCCCGCCGCCTGCCGCAGGAACCCCTCCAAAATCGCGCGTGTCACCGGCGCGGTCGAGCGTTCCGTGATCGGCCCGTGGTACGCCACCTCGAGGCGTTCCGCCTGCCGCGGCCCGATCTGGGACAGCAACACCCCCAGCTTGCGGCCCAGCGCAAGGTACGGGCGCAAAAACTCCATCGTCTTCGCGTCCACGCTCGGCAGGTTCACCGCGTTGCGAACCACGCCCGTGAGCAGGAAATCCGCGATTTCCTCGGCCACCTCCACGCCCACGTTTTCCTGCGCCTCCGCCGTGGACGCCCCCAGATGCGGCGTCAGCACCAGGTTCGCCAGGCCGCGCAACGGCCAGTCCGCCGGCGGCGGCTCGGTCTCGAACACGTCCAGCGCCGCCGCGCCGACCTGCCCCGATCGCAGCGCCTCCCCCAGCGCCGCCTCGTCGATCAACCCGCCCCGCGCGCAATTCACAATCCGCACCCCGCGCTTGCAGAGCGCCAGCGTCCGGGCGTTCAACACCCCGCGCGTCTCCTCCGTCAACGGCGTGTGCAGGGTGATGAAATCCGCCTCTGGCAGCAGCGCCTCCACCGACTCGCACAGTTCCACCTGCAAACTCCGCGCCCGGCTCAACGGAAGGTACGGATCGCAAACCCGGACCCGCATCCCCAGCGCGATCGCCCGCCTCGCCACTTCCCCGCCAATCCGCCCCATCCCGATCAACCCCAACACTTTCCCGTACAGTTCCACGCCCTGGAACGATTTCCGGTCCCACACGCCCGCCTTCACCGAGGCGTGCGCCTGCGGCACCATCCGCGCCACCGAAAACAACAGCGCCAGGGCGTGCTCCGCCGTCGAGATCGTGTTGCCCCCCGGCGTGTTCATCACCAGAATCCCCCGCGCCGTCGCCGCGTCCACGTCCACGTTGTCCACCCCCACGCCCGCGCGCCCCACCACCTTCAGGCGCGGCGCCTTCGCCAGAAAGTCCGCGTTCACCTTCGTCGCGCTGCGCACAATCAACCCGTCCATCCGCGCCAAAACCGCCTCAAGCCCCTCCTTCGCCGCCTCCGCCGCCTGCACAACCTCAATGCGCCCGCTTCCGCGCAGCAAATCCAAGCCCTTCGGCGAAACCGCTTCCGCCGCGAACACCAAAAACTTGTCGGTCCCGTTCATCCCGCGTTTCTACCCGATTCCCGCGGAAACCCAAACGCGGAATTTCAAAAACCCGCTCCCGGGTCAACGCTCGCTCACCAGGCGCACCTGCGCCGGCTCGTCCTCCACGACCTCCGGGAAACGCCCAATGTCGGGGTCCACAAAAAAGTTGTCGTGCAGATCGTCGTTCGCTGTGGACACCTCCCCAATCACGCAGCCGTCGCTTTCGGCCCAGAACGCGTGATACACCCCCGGCACGAGCGTCACCCGTTCCCCGGCCTCCAGCGTGAGGGTATCCCCGGACTTCACCACCACCGTTTCCCCCGTCTTCTTCAGCGATACCGGCGCCCCTTTCGGCGTCTCCTTCGGGTGCCCCGCCCAGAGTTCGACCGCCAGCCGCCCCCTGCGGCAGATGATGTCTTCTTTCTTTTTCTTGTGCGTGTGCAACGGCGTCACCTGTTTCCGGCGCGAGTACATCAGTTTCTCGCAGTATTCGGGCTCCTCCGCGAGATTCACCAGCACCAGGCCCGTCTCGGCAAACCGGCCCAGCCCCAGGTCCGTCACGTCCCAGCGCGGTTTCGGCGGCAACGCCCAGCCCGCCGCTTCAAACGCCGCCTTCGCCTCACGATACGCCGCATTGATCTCCGAACGTTTCATTCCGGCCCTCTTACATCCGCCCCCCCCTCTTGCAAAGCCGAAACCGCCTCCCCTCTCCATCCGGGGCACTGGCGCGGAAATCTTCGCCTCGTAATGCCCCGAGCGCTGGCGCGCGCGGAAAATTCCCCCTTGACGCGCCGCTCCGGCCGCCCTACCCCGGCCTCATGCGCAACTGGCAATTCTTGGCCGCCACAGGGCTCGCGGTCGCCACCCTGGTGCTCGTTTTCGCCCTGATGGCCGTGAACGGCTCCGCCCAAGCCCTTCAAATGGAGCTGGCGCGCCAGCAGGAGGAGATCAACCGCGGCAACCTCAGCCAGCAGATTGGCGCGAATCTGGTGCGCGAGATGGGCGGCGTCGCCGTCCGCAACGAAAAGATGCGCGAAGTTCTCTCCCGCAACGGGTACACCCTCCAGCAGCAACCCACCCAGCAACCCGCGACCCAGGGAGGCGCCCGATGAGCCAGGAAGTCCAATACGAATCCTACGAAATCCAGACCGCCGAACCCGCGGCTTCCAACCCCCTCTTCTGGCCGTTCTGCATTCTTGCCCTTTCCCTGATCCTGCTTCTCGGTTGGCAGCTTTCCCTCGGCATGCGGCAGCGCACGGCCCTCGAACAGCAGATCGCCCAGCGCGCGGACGTGGTCCGCCAATCGCAAATGCTCCAGGGCCAGCTCCAGAAGATCGCCATGGACCTCATCGCCCTTGGCGAAAGCGATCCCGAAGCCAAGGCCATCGTCCAGAAATACGGCATCGCCCGCCAGCCAAACCCACCCGCCAAACCGTAATCCCCGGGTCCCGCGAAAGCGGCGTCCCGCCACGTTCCCCGCCTTTTCCGTGCCGCCCCGCTTGCGGTATGCGCGCCGCCCCTGCGCCACGCCCGATTGTCCGCGGAACAGCCGCCCTCTCCACCTGGAGACGGCGGGGATCACCACGAAGGGAACCGCGGCTTTTCATTGCCCGCCCTGGCGATGGCGATTCGCCGCTCCCGCGCGGCGCCCTCCACGCTCCCGGTCACTTCGCGCTGGCCGTCGAGATCGCGATGACCGCCGGGGCGCCCCATCGGGCGATGTCCTTCGCGGTTCCCTGCAACACGTCAATCGAGGCGATCTCCGCGTCCGGGTGCGGGTTGTTCCATTGCATCGAATAGAGCGTCAGGAACGCATCCTGCGCGCCGGGGACCGGCGCGGACCAAGCCACCGACGCCGATTTCAGCGCGAGCGGCTTCGCCTGCAACCAATGGGCCACGCCTTCCCCCCAAAACACAGGCGCCTCTTCCGATTTGCCGTCGGCGTAGTTCACCCGGTACCGGAGCACGACCGGGTCCGGATCGTTTTCGCGCCGGTTCTTGGGATTGTAGCGCGCCGCGTTCGGGCCCGCGTGGAACGTGTGCAGGAAGAACAGCGCGCCGGCCTTGCGCCCGACGGCGATGCCGCGCACTTCCTTGGCGGCCACCTTCGTGCCGTCCCCGGCCAGCATGATCACGGTCGGCACCGGCGAGGTGGAGAAGTCGTTGATCCAATACGTCACCCCACCGAGTTTCTGGACGCCCAGCGGCATTGTGGCCAGGTCAGCCTCCTTGTTCTTCGAGTCCCGGAACCAGGGCGGGTCGCCCCGGTGGTTGGTGAAGGCGTTGAACTGCTCATCCTTCGGCTTGACCGGGGTGACTTCGATGTTTCCGGCCCCGGCCACGACCGCGCCGGCGCCGGCAAACTCCGCGCCAAGATTCTCGAAAAGAACCTTGGTGATGTTCGCCTTCTTGGCCGCGTTCGCCGGGCTCGGATCGTTCGGCTGAATCCGCAGGTTGTTGAGCAGCACGCCTCCTTTGCCCATCGGATAGCGGACGATGCCGCCGGGCCGGGTGAGCGGCCGTGCCTTTGCGCGCAGCCCGGCGTCCCGCTCGATGAACAGGCGGAAGTTGTCGATGCCGGTGATGTCCTGCTGGTCGTCCGTGAAATCCGCCAGATCGACCGTGACTTTCGCGGTCTTCAGCGGCGGCAGATCAAATTTCTGGAAGGAACCGTCCGCCTGGCAGGCGAGTTCGACGGGCGCCGCCTCGCCCTCGCGCGTGACGCGGAGTTTGCGCGGCATCCGGTAGCTGGTGTTGAGGACGATCTCGAAACCCTTGACCGTCTCGGGCCGGGGCAGTTCGAGGACAAGGACCGGCTTGTTGCCGGACTTCATGTCGAAGTAATGGATGTACTTCCAGAACTCCTGTGTCGTGAAGCCGTTGACCACGTTGCGCACCTCGGGATTGCGCGCGGCCTGGGCTTTGGGCCCTTCGCCGTTGAGCTTGCAATAGGGCGCGATGTCGTCGTCGGCGTCCACCACGAACGAGAAGACGTCGTCGGCCATCCACAGCAGCCCCATCCACGGCGCCACCTTTTCCGCGCTGGTCATGA
Source organism: uncultured Verrucomicrobiales bacterium (assembly GCA_964435495.1). Classification (GTDB taxonomy): domain Bacteria; phylum Verrucomicrobiota; class Verrucomicrobiia; order JADLBR01; family JAIBCM01; genus CAYSZK01. The sequence goes on along the minus strand of CAYSZK010000020.1, from coordinate 36,488 downwards.
CCAGGTCGCGCAGGCCCAGGCCCGCGGCCAGCGGATCGCGCGGGATCGCCACGCCGCTCGCTTCCAGCGTGAACGGGCGGATGAGGTGTTCGACGCCCACGAGCCCGTTGAACGCCGCCAGGCCGGAAGGTTCCAGGCCCGCCAGCATCAGCCACCCGCCCTTCTCCGCGAACGCCCGCACCTTGTCCCGCGCCGCCGCGAGCTTCGCCAGGTTGTCCGGCGACGCCGCGACCACCGCGATGCCGGCTTTGCCCGAGATCGCCGCCACGGGATCGGGCGCGCGTTCGGATTTCACCCCAATCTTGGCGAGCTGCTGGCCGAGCGGATCGTCCGGCCCAAGCACCAGCACCGTTTCCTTCGCGCTCGGTTGATATTCCGCCGCGTGGGCCAGGGTGTTGTCAAACAACACCCGCGCGGCCGCGTCGGTCCCGAGTTTCTCCCCGGTCAGCGTCTGGTTGAGAACCATCAAGCCCGGCCCCAGCCGCGACTCGGCGAACGCCGTGAATCCAAGTTTCTCGTCGCACTGCAACAGCGAGCGCGCCCCGCGGGTCGCCTTGCTGTACGCGCCCTTGTAACAGGCGTGGTCCCCGCTCCAGCAGAGGAAATCCTCCGGCGCCAAGCCCGCGAACGCGGGATGGGTCAAATCCTCCGGGAACGCCAGGCGCCCGCGGTATTGCGTCACGTCAAAATCGCCCGCCACCGCCTGGAAACGCAGCGGATGCTCCTGCTCCAGCGCCACCAGACGCCGTCCCCCCGCCACGGCCCGCAGCCACGCCGGGTCCGCCGCGCGCTCCTCCGGCACGGCGTCCCGCCCGGCCAGGAGCACCTTCGCCGGGCTGGCCAGCAGATCGTCCACGGTCGCGGCCTCGGCGAAGGGCACGCCCAACGCCCGCAACCGCGCCTTGGCCTCGCCTTTGGGATCGAACACGGCCAGCTCGCCCTTCTTGAACCGCGGCTTGGGCGCCTCCGGCAGAATCGCAACCTTGTGCGCCATGCGGTAAATCTCCGCCCCACCGCGGGATGCCGTCAGGGTCCACGCCGCCGAAGTCCGTTCCTTGACCTCGGGCAGCGCGATCTCAACGGAGAACGGATCCGACGCGGCGCCTGGCGCCAGCGGAAACGGGCGTTTGCCTTCCGACAGCGTCTTGCCGCCGGCCTCCAGCTTCCAGGCCACCTCAAGCGGCTCGGACCGGCTGGTCTGGTTCTCCACCTTCAGCGTGCGCTTCACCTTTTCGCCCGAGCCAAACGTCCAGTTCCATTCCCGGCACAGGACCGTGACCGGGGCCCAGGCGTTGCGGACGCCCTGAGCCTCGTAGAGTTCGTCCCAATAATGGTGGGCGGCGGAGGAATCGGCCCAGCGGTAGCCTTCCGACATCATCCGCATGAAAAAAGCGCGCGCCGCCGCCGTCTGCGCCCGCCCTTGCAGGGCTTCTTCGCCGCCGAGCTGCGCCATTTTTTCGGGGGAGTACCCGTTGCCGAAGAATATCTCGCCGTGGAACATGGGCCTGTCGCCCAGGGTGAACCACGCGTCGCGCTGCTTGTTCTTCGTCCAAAGCTCGTTCGAATACGCGGCGTCGGGATAATCCCGCAGGGCCATGCCGCCCACGCCTGTTTCCATGTAATGGCCGCCGTTGACCGGCATGGGGCCCAGAGCGCGCACGTCGTCGCCGACGCCTTTCCATTCCTCCGGCGGGCGCAGAGCGTTGCCGCCATCGACCATGCTGGGGCGCGTGGGATCCACCTTCTTCACCTCTTCCGCCATCATCCGCAGCGCCGGCTCGACAAACGGGCCCTGCCCCAGGTTCTGGGCGTTGATATAGGTGACCTCGTTCTCCAGGGACCAGATCAGGACGCTCGGATGATTGCGCCAGCTCCGTGCGTGGGCGCGCCCCTGCCGGAACGCAGAATCAAAGAGCGCCTTGCGATACGTCCGCTCGCCCCCCTCCGGCGTCTCCGTGAGGCCGGCCCCGTAATTGGCCACCTGCCCGTCCAACGGCATCGAATCCCGCACGGCGATCCCGTTCTCATCCATGAACTCCAGAATCTGCCGCTTGGTCATCCCGCCCCAGCCTTCGTGATTCCAAAACCGGAACACGTTCTGCCCGGTCTCCCGGCAAATCTTCAAAAACTCCGCCGGGCTCGACCCGTAACGCACGCCGCCAAAAAAATGCCAGCGGGCGCCGTTGAGCGTGAAATAGGGCTTGTCCCAGCCCCACTCCCGGAATCCAAACCGCGCGGTCTTCGTGTCCACGACCTTCCCATCCTTCTTCACGCGCGTGATGACGGTGTACAGTTTCGGATCGTCCGGCCACCACAGCTTGGGGTTGGCCCACGCCTCCGAAAGGGTGACCGTCTGCTCCGCCCCGGCCGCCAGGGAGACGGACTTCGCCGCAAACGCCTTCTCGGACGGCGCGCCCGCCGGATTCTCCTTTGACCAGGGAACAATCTCGTTCTCGACCGACACCACGGCCGCAGGCCCGGAATTGCGAAGCATGATCTCCAAACCCAGGGTCTTGTTCTTAACGGAAGGCATCGCGAACACGTCCTCCGCATAGACCGGGCCGGTGGCCACAAACGTCACGGGCTCCAGCGGCCCGCTCTGGTCCCCCTTGCCGAACGACAGCGGCATGTCCAGGTAATGCCCGCCCGACTGGTGGGCGAACACAAAATCGTCCGGGAGATTGAACAGCGCCCGCGCCCCGGCGGGGTGGTCCTTGATCGCGGAGTCCACCTTCGGGTCCAAACCATAAAAGGCGTCCTTGACCGCCAGCACCACTTCGTTCACGCCGCCCGGCTTCACGGCCTTGGTCACGTCGCAGGTCCAGACGGAGTTGAACTTGTCCGACGCGCCCCCGCAATACTGGCCGTTCACAAACACCCCGGCGATCACGTTGAGCCGCTGGAAATCGAGATGGAAACTTCCGCCCTTCAGCTCCGCCGGAACCTCCACGCGCGTCCGGTACAACACGCGGTGCATGTAGGCGAACTCCGGCTTCTGCGAGCGCAAATCCCCGGGCGCCTTGAACCCGTACCAATGCAAACGGCCAAGGTCCGGCAGTTTCTCGGGCGGCGCCTTGCGCGTGGCCTCGTCCACGGCCGCCTCGGTCCATGCCGCCACCTCCCAATCCCCGGTCAGTTCCACCGCCGACCGCGTTCCCGCCGCCGCCGCCAATTTGTACACCTGCGCCGCCGCCGCTTTGTCCGCGTCGCTCTGGTATGCTTCGCCGGGTTTGAGTCCGAAGTTCGGCACGAACTCGCCCGTCGCCAGGTGGATGGCGTCCAGGGAAAACAGGAGCCGGTCCGGTTTGGATTCGCCCTTCGCGTTCACTTCCACCGGCTTGAGCAGCTTGAACTCGATCCGGTGCTTGCCCGGTTTCAACGCCGCCGCGCCCATGTTCACCCAGCTCGTCTCGAAGAAGCGCCCCAGCATGAGCAGGTCCACGCCGCAATTATTGCCGTCGATCCGCGTCCAAGGCCCCGCGCCGATCCGCCACTCAAACGCCGACCGCGCCCGTTCGTAGCCGAGGCGCGCCCAGACGTTGTACGTGCCCGCCTTCGCCGCCTCAAAATCGTACGCGAACACCAGCCCCGCGTCCGGAATGATCTCCTGCGCCTTCTTTTCGTCCGCCGCAAACATCAGGAAGGTGTTCCCCGACAGCCGCGGGTTGGGCATTTTCCCAAGCTGGTACCCCAGCTTCTCCGCGCCGCCCTCCGGCTGGACCGACGGCGCCTCCCCTTCGATCCAGATCAACGGCTCGGCGGCGGGCAGGCGGCACGCCGCGGCGGCCAGCAACAGCGGCAGGGCCAGGGCAATGGTTTGGTGGCGAAACGTTTTCCTCATGGTGCGATCTCCGGGGGTTTGGGTTGCGTGAAAAGGTACGGGTGCGTTCGAACGCGTTGGACGGGATAAACCGTTAGCGGGCACAGGTGACAGGAAAAGCCCAAAATCCCTCCCTTTTCAAACGGCGCCGGTCCCGACGCGCGCGCTCGCGGGCCGCCACACGCGGGCCATGGCCGGATTCCCGGACAAAACCCTGAAACCATGACGCGCGTAAAATCATAAGGAACCGGCGTATGAAGATGCGCTTCGAACGAATGGGATTCCTCGCCATCCTGCCGGCCCTCGCCGCGTGCCGCGCCCCGGAAACACCGGTCTCGGTCCGGCCCACAAACCCGCCTTCGCTCCGGGTGGAGGTCTCCGCCGGCGTCCTGGCCGGGCACGGCGGGCGCGTGGACACCAAGGGCGCGACTCTTTCCTTTGACCCGCCGGAAGTGGCGGCCGCAAGCTGGACCGACGGCATTCCGCGGGGGGTCGGGTCCCCGGACAAAATTCCGGCCGATTTGTGGAAGGGGTGGAACGCCTTCTGCCCGTTGCCGCCCGAAAACCCAAAGATTCTCGGGATGTTCTACCGCGGCATCCAGCCCGGGTCGGTCGTGCTGAAGAATCACGACGGCTCGGCCACCTACCGCGAAGGCCAGGACTATGTCTTGAACGCCGAATTGGGCATGATCCTCGGCATTGCTGAACGGTTGGGCAAACGCCCGGCGGACCCCAAGAATCCCCGGCCCGCGGAGACGCTGCAAGCGGAGTTCCGGTATTACCGGCAGCGGCTCGACCTGGTGCAGGCCGACGCGAAGGGAAACCTCTCGGTCAAAAAAGGCCCGAGCGCGATCATCTGTCCGGTGCTGCCGGAACCCAGCCCCGGTTGCTCGGGCGTGGCCGGCGTGTGGGTTTACGGGGCCAACTCCACCGGGCCGGTGCCGGCGCGCCCCGAGGAGGTGCGGATCGAAGCCGGCGATATCGCGTTGATACAACCACCCCCGCCCGTGGCGCCGGTCAACGCCGCGGCCCTGCGGCCGGCGATGGAAAAGCTCGAGGCCGGCAAACCTATCGGCGTCGGGTTCTTTGGGGACAGCATCGCCGTCGGCTGCGAAACGCCGGACTGGTACTTCCATTCCTATTCAATCCGCAACACCGGCTTCGTCGGCATGGTCCTGCGCGATCTGCGCGCCCGCTATCCGCGGGCGGATGTCCAGCCCGCGTGGGGCATTGTCGGGGCGCAAAGCATCTTCAACGAAAAGCTCTGGACCGGGATTCTCGAACGCTGCCCCGAACGGCGGGGCCGCTGCGACTGGCGCGAGGGCGAAGCCCCGTCCCGCCGCGCCGAACCCGCCCCGCCTGTGGATGACCTGGCCCTGCGCGACGGCGAAATGCACCGTGTGCTGGCCGGCGGGGAATGGCTGGAGTTGTCCGGCGGGTCGCCCGCAAGCCCCGCCTTCGCCGAATACGATTTCGACCTGGACGGGGCGACGGCGCCCACCCTGTTCCTCCGTTCCGTCCGGCAACGCGGCACGCTGCGTTGGCGCTGGGACGACGGGCCGTGGAGCGAGATCAAGCCGGACGCCGCCACGCGCGACGCCGAGGACGTGCGGCAATTCGTGGCGCTTTGCTGGTACGACCTCGGCAAGGCGCGCCTTCCAAAAGGCAGGCACACCCTGCGCGTGGAGCTGGTGCCCGGGGAAAAATTGGCCGGCTTCTGCGCCATCGACTGCCTGATGCTCGCCCCCGACGGCATCGAACCGTGGCGGAAGTACAAACCGGACGAGATCAAGGTGGACGTGATTGTCTATGCCATGGGCATGAACGGCGCGCACAACGAGCGCACCCCGCGCGCCATGCATAAGGAAACCATTACGCGCCACATCCGCGAGGCGCGCGACCGCGGCGCCGAAGTGCTGCTGGTCTCGACCATGGAGAACCACGCCCACCTGCCCGGCAATACCTGCCCCAGCAAGAAGGAAAACCGCGATCTCATGGCGGAAATCGCGGCCGAAACCGGCGCGCCCTTCGCCGACGTGTACACCGAATGGATGAACCAGCGCCACCACGGCGTCCCGCCCGAGACACGGCTGCACAATTTCCTCAACCACCCGGATGCCATTGGCCACCGGCTCTGGGCCGATGTTATCCTGCGGGCGTTCGACCCCGCAGCATCCGCCCCCGCGGCGCCGCCCCGCTAAGCGGTATTAGTTTTCCTCCTTTCGCAGCGCCCCGGCGCCCGGCGATTCTTCCAGCAACTTTGGCTTGCCCGCGCGCGTAACCGGGGCTTTAATTCCCGCTTCGCATGTTCCCGCTGGCGCTAAGTCTCAAAGCCGATCCGATGTTCGGCATCCCGTGGCTGACCAATTCCACGGTGTATGCCGCCGCCGTCGCGCTGTTCGTTGTCGCCCTCGCCCAGCTCGCCACCGCCCGGATGCGGTACGTCCCCGCCGGGCTCCAAAACTTCCTCGAGTTCACCGTGGACGGCCTTCACAACCTCCTCGGAGGAATCGTCGGCAAACACATGATCGCCCGCGCCTTCCCGCTCCTGGGCACGCTTTTCCTCTTCATCCTCGTGGCGAACTGGGCCGCGCTCGTGCCCGGGGTCGGCACCGTCGGCTGGGGCCACTCCGGCGACCACGGTTTCCACGTCACCGCCCCGGTCGTCCGGCCCCCGAACGCCGATGTCAACATGACGCTCGGCATGACGATTGTATTCTTTCTCTTCTGGATCGTCTGGGTCGTCCAGGAACAGGGCGTCTGGGGGTTCCTGCACCACACCTTCGCGCCCAAGGGCGTCCAAGGCATCCTCTTCGCGCTGCTCCTGCCCGTCTTCATCGCCGTCGGGTTCATCGAATTGGTTTCCATTGGCCTGCGCGGCATCTCCCTGCCCATCCGCCTTTTCGGCAACAACTTCGCCGGCGAAAGCCTGCTCCACGCCATGGGCGGCATCGCCCCCGCCTGGTACTGGAACGCCCTGATCATGGTCCCCTTCTATTTCCTCGAGCTGCTCATCGGCCTCGTCCAAGCCCTCGTGTTCACCCTGCTCTGCGCGGTGTACATCCGGCTCAACACCTCCCACGACGAAGGAGGCGACAGCCACTGAGCGGCGCCGGAACCCAATCGAAACGCGGGACCATATACCGCAAGGGGTGGACGCGTTTCTCTCACAACAACAACAAACAGGAGTAAGACAATGCCGGATATGATGCTGTTGGCGGAAGCCGCCTATAACGCGAAGTTCGCGCTCGCCATCGCGGGCACGGGCGCCGCAATCGGCGTGGGCATGGTCGGATCCAAGGCCGTCGAGGCCGTCGGGCGCAATCCCGGGGCGTTTGTCCCCGTACTGGTGCTCGCCATTCTCGGCATGGCCCTGGCCGAGGCCATCGCCTTCTACGCCGCGTTCCTGGGCTGACCAACCCAGTCGCCGGTCGGGCCGGTCCCCTCGGACCGGCCCCCCTGGCAACCCCAACCGCCCCCCACCCAACCCCATGAACCCGCTCCTCGACACGCTCCTCCTCGCCGCCGCCGCCGCCGAAGCCAGCCCCGGCACCGAAGACCTCGTCGCCCAGTTTGGCGTCGATGGCCCGCGCCTCCTCGCCCAAATCATCGTCTTCGCCGTCGTCTTCCTCGTTCTCAAGGCCTACGCCTTCAAACCCATCCTCGCCCAACTCGAAAAGCGCAAGGCCGACATCGCCGAGCAGCTCGCCAACTCCGAGCGCGTCCGCAAGGAACTGGCTGAGGCGGAGGAAATCCGCCGCCGCATCGTCTCCGAAGCCACCGACAAGGCCGGCGCCATTCTCGCCGAAGCCCAGAAAACCGCCGCCGCCGCCGGGGACCGCAAGCTCCAGGACGCCCTCGCCCAGGCCGAGGCGCTCATCGCCAAGGCCCACGACGCCGTCCAGATCGACCGCGACCGCATGATGTCCGAACTCAAGGCCGAAATCGCCAGGCTCGTCATCCAGACCACCGCCAAGGTCGCCGGAAAAGTCCTCACCGCCGACGACCAGAAACGGCTGGCCGACGAAACCACCAGGGCGCTCGCCGCCTGAACCCCCGCCGCCGGCGCACCGATGAAAATCAACCGCGAAGCCAAGTCCGCCGCCCGGAAAATCTTCCAGGATTGCCTTCGCGACGGTTCGCTGGACGAGGCCCGCCTGCGCAACGCCGCCGCGTTCCTCGCCGAGGCCCGGCCACGGCGTTTCGCCGCCATCCTTACCCATCTCGAACGCCTTACGCGCCTCTGGGTCGAAGCCCACACGCACATCGTCCGCTCCGCCGCGCCCCTCCCCGATGGCGGCAAGGCCGCCCTTGCCGCGCTCGAAAAACGCTGCGGCCCCCCCATCGCTTGCACGGTCGAGGTCGATCCCGCCCTCCTCGGCGGCATGGCCGTCCAGGCCGGCAGCGACCTTTGGGACGGCTCCGTCCGCGGCCGCCTCCGCGCCCTCGCGCGGGATTTCCACGTCCCCGGCACCGTCCTGTAACCCCCAACCCCAGAAACGACATCAGAGCCCATGAGCACCCTACTCGAAGACATCCGGTCGAAACTCGACAGCGCCAAGACCGCGCCCGAACGCGCCAACATCGGGCGCGTCCGCGAATGCGGCGACGGCGTCGTCAAGATTGAAGGCCTCACCAGCGTCATGCTGAATGAGATGATCGAGTTCTCCGGCGGCATCTACGCCCTCGCCCTCAACCTCGAAGACACCGAAGTCGGCGCCATCCTCCTCGGCGACCCCTCCAAAATCCGGGAGGGCGACGAATGCCGCACCACGGGCCGCCTCCTCCAGATTCCCGTGGGCCGCGAACTCCTGGGGCGCGTGGTGGACACCATCGGCGAACCGCTTGATGGCAAGGGCCCCGTCAAGGCCGCCGCCGCCTATCCCGTCGAAAAGATCGCCCCCGGCATCATCAAGCGCCGGTCCGTGAACCAACCGGTCCAGACCGGCATCATGTCCATCGACGCGATGATCCCCATCGGCCGCGGCCAGCGCGAGCTGATCATCGGCGACCGCGCCACCGGCAAGACCACCATCGCCGTGGACACCATGATCAACCAGGCGCGCATCAACAAGGCCAACGAAGGCAAGCCCGGCTTCCGCCCGCTCTACTCCATCTACGTGGCCATCGGCCAGAAAAATTCCTCCATCGCCCGCGTCATTGACACGCTCGAAGCCAACAACGCCATGGCCCACACGGTCATCGTCGCCGCGGCCGCCTCCGAAAACGCCACCAAACAGTACCTCGCCCCGTTCGCCGGCTGCGCCATCGGGGAATGGTTCATGGACAACGGCATGGACGCCCTCATCATCTACGACGACCTCTCCAAGCACGCCGTCGCCTACCGCCAGGTCTCGCTGGTCCTCAAACGCCCCTCCGGCCGCGAAGCCTATCCCGGCGACGTCTTCTATCTCCACAGCCGCCTCCTCGAACGCTCGGCGCGCCTCGACGAAAAGAACGGCAACGGCTCGCTCACCGCGCTGCCCATCATCGAAACCCAGGCCGGCGACGTCTCCGCCTACATCCCCACCAACGTGATCTCCATCACCGATGGCCAGATTTACCTCGAAACCGACCTCTTCTACCAGGGCATCCGCCCCGCCATCTCCGTCGGCCTCTCCGTCTCCCGCGTCGGGTCCGCCGCCCAGATCAAGGCCATGAAACAGGTCGCCGGCAAAATCAAGGGCGAGCTCGCCCAGTTCCGCGAGCTCGCCGCCTTCGCGCAGTTTGGCTCCGACCTCGACGCCGCCACCCGCGCCAAACTCGAACGCGGCCAGCGCATCACGGAACTCTTTAAACAGCCGCAGTACAATCCCATCGCCGTCGAAATCCAGGCCGCCGTGCTCTTCGGCATGCAAAACAATTTCATGGACGACGTCCCCGTGGACAAAATCAAGGCCTTCCAAACGCAGCTCGCCGATTTCCTCGGCCTCCGCCACGAAGCGCTCCTCGCCGCGCTCCGCGACAAGGGCGCCTTCGACGACGATCTCACCGCCCGGTGCAAGGCCGCCATCGCCGAGTTCAAGGAAACCGCCTACAAGGCCTGATCCCCCTTTCCCATGGCCTCCACCCGCGACATTCGCCGCCGCATCCGGTCGGTCAAAAGCACCGCCCAGATCACCAAGGCCATGCAAATGGTCGCCGCGTCCAAAATGCGCAAGGCCCAAGAGGCCGCCCTCCGAAGCCGCCCCGCCGCCGAACTCCTCGACGCCATGATCCAGTCCGCCCTGGAACGCGTCGAGATCGAAGCCCATCCCCTCCTCGCCCGCCGGGACGCCAACCGCGGCGCCGTCCTCCTCATCACCACCGACAAAGGCCTCTGCGGCGGGCTCAACACCAACGTCCTCCGCGCCGCCGCCGCCTATCCCCCCGACACGCAGTTCATTACCATCGGCAGGAAAGGGCGCGCCACCCTCGCCCGCCTCCGCCGGAATCTCATCGCCGATTTCGAAGTCTCCGACGCCTTCGACTACCGCGACGCCCGCCGCGTCGGCGGCATGCTCATGAACGCCTTCATCGACGAACGCTTTGACTGGGTGGACGTCCTTTTCACCCGCTTCATCAACACCATCTCCCAGCGCCCCGAGGCCGTCCGCCTTCTCCCCCTCTCCCACGAAGGTTTCCGCATCCGCCCGCTCGCCATCGGCGGCGCCTCCTCCGCCCCCGCCGCTCCGCCCAGGGCCATCGGTCGCGAGTTCAAGTTTGAACCCGACACCGCCACCGTCCTCTCCCACCTTCTCCCCCAGGCCGTGAACCTTGAAATCTGGCACTACCTGCTCGAAGCCAAGGCCTCCGAGCACAGCGCCCGCATGGTCGCCATGAAAAACGCCACCGACAACGCCCAACAAATCGTCAAAGACCTCACCCTCGAATACAACAAAGCCCGGCAGGCCGCCATCACGGGCGAGCTCCTCGAAATCTCCTCCGCCGCCGCCGCCATGGAATGATGCCAGGATAAAAATGAATGCCGCCAGAGTCCCCGCCGCCGCCGTCTTCGCCCTCGCCGCCTTGTGCGTCACGGCCCTCGCCGAGTCACCCGCGAAACCCCCTGTCGATATCAAGGAGATCGAGGTCCGCGAGCGCGGTGACTTCGTCTTCGCCAACAACGCGTGGAACACCAAGACCCCCCGGCTCCAGGTCACCTTCAAGACCCGCGACGACGTCGAGTCCAAGTCCCTGATCGCCCGTGCCTATTTCTACGACAAGGACGGCAACTAAACCTTTCAAACACCCAACCAGAATACGGAACCATCTATGGCCAACTCAGTCAACACAGGCAAAATCGCGCAGGTCATCGGCGCCGTCGTCGATGTGGACTTCGCCGGCGCCACTCCCCCCCCCATCTACAACGCCCTCGAAGTGGATTTCCCCTCCGGCGGCAAAACCGTCACCCTCACGCTCGAAGTCCAGCAGCACCTCGGCGATTCCCGGGTCCGCGCCGTCGCCATGTCCTCCACGGAAGGCCTCAGCCGCGGCCTCCCCGTCCGCGACACCGGCGGCCCCATCTCCGTGCCCGTCGGCGAAGGCGTCCTCGGACGGGTCTTCAATGTCCTCGGCCATCCCGTGGACGAACGCGGTCCGGTCAAGTTCGAGAAGACCTACCCCATCCACCGTCCCGCCCCCGCCCTCACCGAGCAGGATACCAAGGCCCAAATCCTCGAAACCGGGATCAAGGTCATCGACCTTATCTGCCCCTTCACCAAGGGCGGCAAGGCCGGCGCCTTCGGCGGCGCCGGCGTCGGCAAAACGGTCGTCATCATGGAGCTTATCAATAACATCGCCAAAGGCCACGGCGGCTATTCCGTCTTCGCCGGCGTCGGCGAGCGCACCCGCGAAGGCAACGATCTCTACCACGAAATGTCCGAGTCCGGCGTCATCAACCAAAAGAAACTCGAGGACTCCAAGGTCGCGCTTGTCTATGGCCAGATGAACGAGCCGCCCGGCGCCCGCCTCCGCGTCGCCCTCACCGGCCTCGCCATGGCCGAGTATTTCCGCGACGAAAAGAACCAGGACGTCCTGCTCTTCATCGACAATATCTTCCGCTTCTCCCAGGCCGGCTCCGAAGTCTCCGCCCTCCTGGGGCGCACCCCCAGCGCCGTCGGCTACCAGCCCACGCTCGCCGCCGAAATGGGCGACCTCCAGGAGCGGATCACTTCCACCAAGAAAGGGTCCATCACCTCGTTCCAGGCGGTCTATGTCCCCGCCGACGACCTCACCGACCCCGCGCCCGCCAACACGTTCGCCCACCTCGATTCCACCATCGTGCTCGAACGCGCCATCGCGGAGCTCGGCATCTATCCCGCCGTCGATCCCCTCTCCTCCACCTCCAAGGCCCTCGCCCCCGACGTGGTCGGCGAGGAACATTACCAGGTCGCCCGCGGCGTCCAAAAGGTCCTCCAACGTTACAAGGACCTCCAGGACATCATCGCCATCCTCGGCATGGACGAGCTTTCCCCCGAGGACAAGCTCACGGTCTATCGCGCCCGCAAAATCCAGCGCTTTCTCAGCCAGCCTTTCCACGTCGCCGAGGTCTTCACCGGCTCCCCGGGCGTCTATGTCTCCACGGCCGAAACCGTCCGCGGCTTCAAGGAATTGCTCGAAGGCAAACACGACAACGTCCCGGAAGCCAATTTCTATATGAAAGGTGGAATCGACACAGTCGAGAAATGATTTTCGGGTTTTGATTTTTGAATTTTGATTGGAGGACCCTGGAAATATGAACTTGAAGATCGTCACCCCCGAGGGCTCCGCCTACGAAGGCCCCGTCGATTTCGTCTCGCTTCCAGGCGCCGAAGGGGAGTTGGGCATCTACCCCCATCACACCCCCCTCATCGTCATGCTCAAGGCCGGCGCCATCCACGCCCGCACAGCCGCGAACGAACAGGCCATGGCGATCGGCCACGGCTTCGCCGAAATCACCGGCGAGGCCGTTACCATCATGACCGAGAGCGCCCTGAAAGAGGCCGACATCGACGAGAACGCCGCCGAGGAAGCCATCCGCCGCGCCCGCGCCGCGCTCGCCCACAAAATGTCCGACGAAGAAATCGCCGCCACCGAGGCCACGCTCGCCAAATCCATGGCCCAGCTCCACATCAAACGCCGCAAGCGCGGCGCGTAACCTTCGCACACGGCGGATTGCCGCCGCGGCGCTTGCCGCCAAAGGTCGCTGGCCACGGGCCGGACGCGGACCAACGCCGCGTTTACCCCTTGGTTTCCCGCGAGGGCGGCAACACCTTCCCCCCCCAGGAAAGGACTTTCGCCTTGGCTCCGGCCGCTTCGGCCTCGGGAATCTGGCCGTTGCGCACATAGGCAAGCGACAGGCTCGTCCAGAGCACCTGATCGTCCGGACGCAGCTCCACGGCTTTGAGCCCGGCCGCGATCGCCTCCGAATGGCGCCCCAGTTTCATCAGCGCCATCCCAAGCGCGTGCCAGCCATCCACCAAGTCCGGCTCGGCCGCCACCGCGCGCCCGTAGCAGGCCGCCGCCTCTTCCAGATCACCCACGGCAAGCGCCGCGTTGCCGTCGTCCATGAGCGCTTCGGTATCCAGCATCGCCCCGGAATCTCGCCTTTGCGGAGGCCTCCCGCAACCCCGAATCCGCAATTGTTGTTTTCGCTGGCTGGCCAGATTTCCCGAAGCGGTTGGGACCGGAGTCGGTAAGTGGCCAAGCCTGCCGGCTCGTGCCTGGCGCCTTGCCCACCCCGCGCCCTCACCGATGGCTCGCACGCCCGGGGTAAGGCTTGGCACGCCGAAATTACAATGGCTGACCCCGACTGGGTTCCGGCCCCCCTTCTTTTCCCGGCTTGTAACCCGCCTTGGATCGGCTATATTTTATCTCATGCCAACCCACGGACCGTGGACACCAATTCTGGTCCCGGCGCTGGCGTTCGGCCTCGCGGCCGCCGCCAGCGGGGAAAGCCTTACCGACCTTGTCTCCAAGCCTGTGGATCAGACCCGCGCAAGTTCGCTTCAGGGAAAGTCCTTCTTTGACAAGGACGGCTCCCTCTCGCTGGGAAAGTCGGCCCTGTCGTCCCGGGCCGTGAACGCCCCTCCCGCCTTCACGACCCAGAGCGCGGCCATGGGCGGCAAATCGGGTCTTGCGGGCAGGGCGGCCCCAATGGGCGGAACAAGCGCCTCAATGGGCGCCTCGGAAAGCCCGTTCTCGGGAAAGCAGGCGCTTGGGTTCACGGACCGGACCGCGGGTTTCCAAGAGCCGTTCCCAACACAGGCGGCTCCCGGATTCGATTCCGCCGGGAGCGCGCACGGCTTTGGCGCGGAGGTCCCGGTCAAGCCCTATACGGGTCCAACACCCAAGGCGGTCAAGAACGCCTTCGCCGAACAGGCTGAACGCAATCTTTCCATTGGTGAGTTGAAGGAAATCCTGAACCGCGAAACCGGAGACGGCCCGGGCAGCGCGGAAAAGGCGTCCTCCGCAAAAACACCCAAGGCCCCCACCCCCACCGCCTCCAGATCGGACCCGTCCAGAAAATCAGCGAGAGGGGCCGTTCCCCCGGAGCCGCGCGCGGCGCATGCGCAAGTTTCGGAATTGAAAGCGGAAGCAACCGTGGAACCCGCCTCCGCGCCCTGAGCGCGCGCCGAGCCACGCACGCATCAACGATCACGGCGCCGGCAACGATTCCGGAACGCCGCGAGCGGCCGCGGCGCCATCGGACGCGGCGGTTTGGCCGTCGGAATCCTGTTGGGCGGTTCCCGTGGCCACGACGAGGTTGGTCGTGGCGGTGAACTCGGGATGATTGGCAAGCGCCACGTCCACGGTGTAGGAGCCGGGGCGGGCCGGCTGCTTCCAATGTTTCACCGGAACGTCCACCATGAAAACCAGCCGCTCGCCCGGCATCACCATGGACGTGCCGATGGCCTGGACGAACTGCTTGTTGGCCGACCACCGGTAGATTTCGCCGCCGCCGGCGTCTTTCACCGCGACATCAATGCGCTGGGCGTCGGGAAACGAGAATGTCTTGGGGCGTTTCGATCGGCTCACGACCATCATGCCGATCTGGATTTCCGGCTGGAGCCGCATCGGGTCCCGGTGAACCATGAGCGTCTCCGGTTTCAGCACCACGGACACGTCGAACTCATCCCGCTCGATCCGGTTCACCTTTTGAATCCGCTCGGGGTCCCCCGAAAAGATGTCGAACCGTTTCCCTGAAGGATTGATGAACTTGGGGTCCACCGTCTTCTTGCTTGGGTCCACGTCGAAGGCCCAAACCGGCGGCCCGGCCAAGAACCACACGGCCCAGGCCCCGGGTGCCAAACGTGAGAATTTCGAACGCATACCCGTCTATAGATAGGTCGGGGACAGGTTTCGTTCAATGTTTTTGCCGCGTGCCGCGGCGCGCCCGTGCCCCGCAGATTTTGCTTTTCACAAGCGGCCCTCTGTGTCTACCGTTGGGCGTCCAGCCAACCGCACCTTTACCCCCATCGTTCCATCTCTCCCAACCAAGGCCCGGCCATGAGCGAGCTATTCATCGGCATCGACAGCGGCACGCAAAGCACCAAGACCATCGTCATCGACCGCGCCAAGGGCCGTGTCCTTGGCTCCGCGTCGCAAGCCCACGGGCTCATCCCCAATCTCCCGGCCGGCCACAAGGAACAGGACCCGGCCGTCTGGATCGCCGCCGTGCGCAAGACGGTTCGCGCCGCGCTGGCCAAGGCGAAAGCCAGCCCGGCCCGCGTCAAGGCCATCGGCGTGTCCGGCCAGCAGCATGGCTTTGTGCCGCTGGACGAGGCCGGCAAAATCATTCGCCCGGCCAAGCTCTGGTGCGATACCTCCACCGCGCCCCAGTGCGACGCCCTGCTCCGCAAACTAGGCGGCCTCGACAAGGCCATCGAACGCCTCGGCAACGGCATCCCCGCCGGATTCACCGCTTCCAAAATTCTCTGGTTGAAGCTCCATGAGCCCAAGAATTTCGCGCGCCTGCGCAGAATCCTGCTCCCACACGACTACATCAATTTCTGGCTCACCGGCAACGCCGTCATGGAACATGGCGACGCTTCCGGCACCGCTCTCATGGACGTCCGGACCCGGAAATGGGCCGAACAGGTTATCGCGGCCATTGATCCGAACGTTGTCGCCATGCTCCCGCCGCTCCAGGCCTCCGACCAACCCGCCGGCAAGCTCCGCCCCGAGGCCGCCCGCGCCCTGGGCCTTCCGACCTCCGTCCTCGTCTCCGCCGGCGGCGGCGACAACATGATGGGCGCCATCGGCACCGGCAATACCAAGCCCGGTGTCGTCACGGCCAGCTTTGGAACCTCCGGCACCATCTACGGCTACAGCCCCCGGCCCGTCATCGACCCCCAGGGCGAAATCGCGGCCTTCTGCGATTCCACCGGCGCCTGGCTCCCCCTCCTCTGCACGATGAACGTCACTGTCGCCACGGAACTGGTCAAACGCCTCTTCTCCCTCGACAACGACAAACTCACCGCCCTGATCAAGACGGTTCCCCCCGGCGCCGACGGACTGCTCCTCGTTCCCTATTTCGAGGGCGAGCGCACCCCCAACGTCCCCGACGGCACGGGCATCTGGTTCGGCGTCCGCGACAGGACCTTCACCCGCGCCCATTGCGCGCGCGCCGCCATGGAAGGCGCCACCCTGGGCATGAACTACGGCCTCAACCGGCTCTGCACGCTGGGGCTGCGGCCCAAGGAAATCCGGCTGACCGGCGGCGGCGCCCAGAACCCGGAATGGCGCAAGATCATGGCGTCGGTGTTCAACACGCCGGTCGTCGCGATGGCCACCGCCGAAGGCGCCGCCCTTGGCGCCGCCCTCCAGGCCCTCTGGTGCTGGCACCTCCAGCGCGGCGACCGCGTCAAAATTTCCGACCTCACCGACGCCGTCGTGAAGATCGACAAGGCCACCCGCGCCGAACCCCAGCGCGATCCCGTCCGCATCTACCGCGACCTCCAGCACATCCAGGACCAGTTCAAGTCCGCCTGCGCCACGGCCTTCGGGCTCCACGCCAAACTCCGCGAGACGCTCTGAAACCGTTTCAACCCACCAGCCGCCAGACCGTGCGCGGCCCGAGAAACACGAACCCCGTGTAAAGCTGCACCAGCGACGCGCCCGCATCCAGCTTCTCCTTGACGTCCTCCCGGCTGAACACCCCGCCGCACCCAATAATCGGCACCCGCCCCCCCACCTCCGCGTGCAGGCGCCGGACCGCCCGTGTGCTCGCCTTCCGCAACGGCGCCCCGCTCAACCCGCCCGCCAACGGCACCCGCACCTTCAGCGCCGTGTGGTCCAGGGTCGTGTTGCCCGCGATGATCCCGTCAATGCCCGACGCCAGGACCGCCCCCGCCACCTCCGCCAATCCCGCGTCGTCCAGGTCCGGACTCACCTTCACCAACAACGGTTTCCGCGGACCGCCCCCGGCACGCTGGTCGCGCTCGGTCCGCACGGTCACCAGCAACCGCGAAAGAACCTCCGCCGACTGCAACTGCCGGAGCCCCGGCGTGTTCGGCGAGCTCACGTTCAACGCGAAATAGTCCGCCGCCTCCCAACCCTCCCGCAGGCAGGCCAGGTAATCCCGCACGGCCTCCTCGTTCCGCGTCGATCGCTGCCGTCCAATGTTCAGGCCCACCGGCATGTCCCGAGGCGCGCCCGTCCTCTTGAACGCCGCCAGCCGCGCCGCAATCCCCCGCACGCCGTCGTTCGGGAAGCCCATCGAGTTCACCAACGCGCGCTGCGCGGGAAACCGGAACAAACGCGGTTGCGGATTGCCCGACTGGAACGCCGGTGTCGCCGTCCCCACTTCCACAAAACCAAATCCGAAAGCCTCCCAAGCCGCCAGCGCCGTGCCGTTCTTGTCGAATCCCGCCGCCAACCCCACGCAGTTGCGGAACTTCAAACCCCACAACTCCACCGGACGCCTCGGCGCCGCACCCATCACGATTTTCAGCCACCGGCACAGCAACGGGCTCTCCAGCGCCCGCATCGCCCGCGCGTGAACAGACTCCGGGTCCTGGGTGAATAAAAGCAATTTTGCGCAGGAATAGAGCATTATTTCCCTATGCAGAAGGATAAGAACAGTTTGTCAAGCACGTCCTCGGAGGTCGCCGCGCCCGCCACAGACGCCAGAGCCGCCAGCGCCTCCCGCAACTCCACCGACAACAGCGCCGGTTCGCGCCCCGCCTCCAAACCCGCCATCGCCGCTGCCAGCGGTTCCCGCGCCCGCATCAGGCATTCCCGGTGCCGCGCGTTCACGGTCACTGCGTCCTCTCCCCAAGACCCCGGACGCCACGCCCGCTCCACGATCCGCGCCCGCAACGCCGCCAGCCCCGCCCCCGTCACTGCGGACACCCGCACCACGCCCTCCGGTGCGCCACCCGCCCACGGCAGGTCGCTCTTGTTGGCCACCCGGATGGTCCGCTCCCCGGGACATTCCGCCGCCAACCGCGACTCCTCCGCGCCCCATGGCTGCGACCCGTCGAACACGTGCAAGACCAAGTCCGCCGCCGCCAGCGCCTGCCGCGACCTCTCGACCCCGGCCCGTTCGACAACCCCAAGCCCGTCGTCCCGGATGCCGGCCGTGTCGATCAAGTGCAAAGGCACGCCCTCCACCGCCACCCATTCCTCGACGGTGTCCCGCGTGGTCCCCGGTTCCGGCGCCACAATCGCGCGGTCCCGCCCCAGCAACGCGTTCAGCAGGCTCGATTTCCCGGCGTTTGGCCGCCCCGCCAGCACGGTCCGCAGCCCCTCCCGCAACACGCGCCCCGCATCCGCCGTCGCCAGGAGTTCGTCCACCGCGCCCAACTGCCCGCCCAACGCCGCGCGCATCCCCGCCGCCGAATCCGGCGTAATGTCCTCCTCCGGAAAATCGATCCACGCCTCCAAATGCGCCAGGGTCCCCAACAACACTTCGCGCATCGCGTCGATCCTCCGCCGCAACGCCCCCGACGCCAGCGCCAGCGCCGACCGCGCCGCCGCGTCCGACCGCGCCGCGATCAGCTCCGCCACCGCCTCGGCCTGGGTCAAATCCAGACGCCCGTTCTCGAAGGCGCGCCTCGTGAACTCGCCCGGCCCTGCCGCCCGCACCCCCGCCTCCAACAACGCCTCCATCACACCAGCCACCACCACCGGATTGCCGTGGCAAGCGATCTCCACCACGTCCTCGCCCGTATAAGAACGCGGTCCGGGAAACCATGTCACCAGCGCCTGGTCCAGAGCCGTTCCGCCCCGCCGCAACGCCGCCAACACCGCCTTCCGCGGCCCCAGCCGCGCCGCGTCAACGCCCAACGCCCCCACGGCCGCAAGCGCCCCAGCCCCGGAAACACGCACCATGCTGATCGCACCCCGTCCCGGCGGCGTCGCCACCGCCGCGATTGTGCTGGATTCAGAGTTCCGAACGGAACTCCCCGCGCCGCCGCCCGCCGCCGCCGCACACCCCGGTTCCCTTTCAGCTTCCCGCCCCATGCGACTCCCTCCCTGCTAGAGCAGGTGGCCCAGCTTTTCCCGCTTGGTCCGCAAGTACCGGCGGTTGTGCGCGTTGGGGCGCACCCGGATCGGAATCTGTTCCACGATCTCCAGCCCGTACCCTTCCAAGCCAACCACCTTCTTCGGGTTGTTCGTCAACAACCGGATTTTGCGCACGCCCAAATCGTGCAGGATTTGCGCGCCCAGACCGTACTCCCGCAGGTCCGCCGCGAACCCGAGGCGCTTGTTCGCCTCGACGGTGTCCAGTCCCTTCTCCTGCAGCTTGTACGCGTGGATTTTCGCCGCGATCCCGATCCCCCGCCCCTCCTGCCGCATGTACACCAGGACGCCGCACCGCGCCTCCGCGATCCGCTTCAGCGCCGCGTGCAGTTGCGATCCGCAGTCGCACCGCCGCGACCCGAACACGTCCCCGGTCAAACACTCGCTGTGCACCCGCACCAGCACCGGCCTGCCCGAATCCACCCGCCCGCGCACCAGCGCGAGATGATGCTGCCCGTCCACAAGCGACCGGTACATGTGCAGGCCGAATTCTCCGAACTCCGTCGGCATCCGCACCACCTGCTCCGCCTCCACGAGCTTTTCCTGCGCCCGCCGGTAGGCGATCAAGTCCCGGATCGCGCACATCCGCAACCCGTGCCGCGCCGCAAACCCCCGCAACTGCGGCAACCGCGCCATGGACCCGTCGTCGTTCAAAATCTCGCAAATGACGCCGCTGGCGTCCAACCCCGCCAGCCGCGCCAAGTCCACCGCCGCCTCCGTGTGCCCCGCCCGCTGCAACACCCCGCCCTCCTTCGCCCGCAACGGAAACACATGCCCGGGCTGCACCAGGTCCGATGGCTTCGAGCGCGCGCCCGAAAGAATCCGGACCGAACGCGCCCGCTCCGCCGCGCTGATCCCGGTCGTCACCCCCCGCGCCGCATCCACCGACACCGTGAAGTCCGTTTTGAACGTCTCGCGGTTGTCCGCCACCATCCGCTGCAACCCAAGCTGCTTCGCCCGCTCCGCTGTGATCGGCACGCACACCAACCCGCGCGCGTGCACCAGCATGAAATTCACCGAGGCCGCCGTCGCCTTCGACGCCGCCAGGACCAGGTCCCCTTCGTTCTCCCGGTCCTCATCATCCACCACAATCACATGCCGCCCCGCCCGCACATCCTTCAGAACTTCGGGAATCGCATCGAACGCCGCGGGTTTTCCGTTCCGTTTCATCGGCAAGAATGCACACTACCCCACCCGCCGCCCCGAAGCCAAGAAAAAGCCCGGGGTAGAATTTCACGCTGGACAGACGCCCGCGGTTCCGGCTTGCTGCCCGTTTTCCGATCATGAGCCAACCCGCCACCGACGCTCCGCTCCTGCGGCTGGGACTGCCCAAGGGCAGCCTCCAGGACCAAACGCTCGACCTGTTCGGCAAGGCCGGTTACCGCATCACCCTCGGCTCCCGCTCCTACCGTCCGGCGGTGGACGATCCCGAGCTGGAGGTCCGGCTCCTCCGGGCCCAGGAAGTAAGCCGCTACGTCGAGCACGGGTTCCTGGACGCGGGCATCACAGGCCGGGATTGGGTGGCGGAAAACAATTCCCGCATTCACGTCGCGGGGGACCTTCCATTCAGCAAGGCCACGTCCGCGCCCGCACGCTGGGTCCTGGCCGTCCCCGAGGACTCCCCCATCCGGTCCGCCAAAGATCTCGCCGGCAAACGCATCGCCACCGAAGCGGTGAATATCACGCGGGCCTATCTGGACCGGCACGGGGTGAAGGCGGAGGTCGAGTTTTCCTGGGGCGCGACCGAAGTGAAGGTGCCCGAATTGGTGGACGCCATCGTGGACATCACCGAAACTGGCTCCTCCCTGCGGGCCGCCAAGCTCCGGATCGTGGAAACCGTCATGGAATCCTACCCCCAGTTGATCGTCAATACCGTGGCGTGGAGCCACCCCGCAAAACGCGCGAAGCTCGAAAAAATCCTCCTGCTTCTCCACGGCGCCTTGAACGCCCGCGGGAAGGTCGGATTAAAAATGAACATCCCGGAAAAAGACTTGCCGCGCCTCCTGGAACGGCTACCCTCCTTGCGCAATCCGACGGTCGCCCACCTCGCAACAGGCGGGTGGGCCGCCGTCGAAACGGTCATCGATGAACACATTGTGCGAGAAATCATTCCCCAGCTGAAAGCGCTGGGCGCGGAAGGGATCATCGAATTTCCGTTGAACAAGGTTGTGTTTTAGTCCAAAGGCACCAGTCGTCATCAGCCATTCGTCGGAACAAGTTATCATGGGTTCGATCAAGAAACGCCGGAAATCGAAAATCAACAAGCACAAGCGCCGCAAGCGGAACCGTGCAAACCGGCACAAGAAGCGCCTCCGCTACAAGTCCTGACGCGGCCCGTCGCGCCGCCGCTCCACGGCGGCCCGCCCGCGCCCCGCGCCTTGCCCGCGCCGCTTTGCCGCGTATGCTCACGCCCATGCGGTGTCCCGCCCTTCCACCCTGCCCCCACCCACGGCGCCGACCTTCGATCCGGATTCGCCCCGCGGCGTTCGCCCTTGCGCTCTGCCTCCAGGCGTACCCCGCACCCGCCTCCACTCCGCCCCCCGGCGCCAGTCCCCCGCCCGGCCAAGACCCCCGCGCTCTCGTTCTAAGCCCCGGTTCCGCCGCCCGCGCCCGGGCCATGGCGGCGTTCGCGGAAGCCCGCCGCGCCGAAGGCGAAGGCGACCGCACACGGGCCATGGACCTCTTCGCCGAAGTCGTGCGCAACGATCCCTCCCTCGCCGATCTCGGCATGCGGGTCGCAGCCCACTGCCTCCAAACCGGCCGCCTCGAGGAGGCCATCGAGCATCTCTCATCAGTCCTGGCCGAGAACCCCGGCCAGCCCCATGTGCTCGGCGCCCTCGCCCTCGCCCACGCCATGCGCGGCGACCCCGCCAAAGCCCGCCACGCCCTGGGCCGCGCCCTCGCGCTCGACCCCGCCTTTCCCTCCGCCCATGCCCTCGGCTACGACCTCGACGTCCGCGAACAATCCCCCGCCAACGCCCTTGCCTCCCTCGCCGCACGCGCCGGACCCGCCGCGAAAGATTCGGTTTTCTGGGAGAAAACCGGCGAAGCCTACGCCCAAATCCTCACCGAAAGGGACAAGCTCGCCGCCACCGAAGTCGCCCGCCGTTCTCTGCCTCTTTTTGAACGCGCCCTGGCGCTCGGCCCAGACCGCATATCCCTCAACGTCCGCATCGCCGACATGCTCGCAAAAACGGACCGCGCGGCGGAGGCGGCGCCGCTGCTGGAAAAGGCCGTGCGCGCCGAACCCGCCCGCGACGAACTCCGCACCCGCCTGGCCCTCGCCTACCTGGCCAGCCAGCGCCTGCCCGATGCCGCACGCGCCATGGAAGAGGTCGTTCGCCGCAATCCGGAACACGCGTCGCTCCAGGCCGCCCTGGCCGAGTTGTACGCCCAAACCCGCAACCACGCCGGAATGGTGTCCGCCCTGGAGCAGGCCGCCAGCCGCGGCGCCGAACCCGTCGATCTCGCCGCCACCGCCGTCCGGGCCGGCGCCTGGAACATCGCGGAAAAGTATCTTACTGTGGCGTTGGACCGGAACCCGGCCCAGCCCGCCCTGTGGCTCCGCCTGGCCCACGCGCTCCTCGCCCAGGACAAGGCCGCCGCGGCGGCAACCACGCTGGGCGAGGCCCGCCGCCGGTTTCCGGGAAGCCTCCAAATCCTGATCACCTCCGCCGTGGCTTCCCGGGAGGCGGACAGGCCCGGGGAAGCCGCGGAATTCCTCAAGGAAGCCATGCGCCTGAACCAGGGGCCGCCCCCCGGCCGCATGGCCGACAACATCCACTTCGAATGGGGCGTGCTCTGCGAGCGCCAGGGCGATCTCGCGGGGATGGAGGACCACTTCCAGCGCGCCCTGCTCGCCAACGCCGCCGACCATCGCTCCATGAATTATCTCAGCTACTCCTGGGCCGACCGCGGCATGCGTTTGGAGGAGGCCATGGCCCTCATCCGGCGCGCCCTCGCCCTTGCCCCCGACAACCCCGCCTACATCGACACCCTGGGCTGGATTTACTTCCAACAGGGCCGCTACGAGGATGCTGTGCGCGAATTGCGCCGCGCCATCGACGCCGGCGGCGATGACTCCGAAATCCACGAACACCTCGGCGACGCGCTGGAAAAACTCGGGCGCCACCAGGAAGCCCAAGCGGCATGGAAACGGGCGGCGGAACTCGATCCCTCAAGAAAGGCCCCGGCCGAAAAGGCCGCCCGCCCCCTTCCGTAATGCCGCCCATCCCTCCGCGCCACCCGCGCCGCCGTCATTCCTGGCCCGGCTCCTCCTCCAAATCGTCCTCCGGGACAACTCCCAGCATCCGGTCGAGGACCGCGTAGGCGTAGTCCCGGATTTCGTCGGGCGTGTCGTGGCCCAGGCCGTGGGCCAGAATCGCGAACTGCTCGGGATGGCCCAGGATTTCATAGGCCCGCCGGGCGCGCGCAAAACACTCCAGCACCGCTTCCACAAACGGATTGTAGGGGTCGTTCCACGGTTCCAACACAAGCAGCCCGCGCGGCGCCACAAGGGCCATCAGTTCCGACATTTCGTACCCCGCCCGGCCCGTGTCGTAAATCTGCTGGTTCAGCCTCGGGCTCTTCTGAATCTGGCCCGGCAGGTTGCGGAATACGTTGGTGAGATTCGGGTGCACCCCCGCCGACACCACCGCTCCCCGCAGCCGCTCATCCAGCGCCGCCAAAAACAACGCCGTCCGCCCCCCCAGGGAATTGCCAATCGCCCCGATCCGCTCCGGATGCACCAGCTTGTGCGCCGCCAGCAAGTCCAGCGCGCACCGCTGGATGCGCAGCCGGATGCCGTCAATCGACCAGTCCGGGAAGCTCTTGTAGAACAGATGGTAAAGCGTGTCCGCCGGCGCGTCCTTTACCCAGTCGCCGTAGCCAAACTGGTCCACAGCCAGCACCACATACCCCCGCTCCGCCAACTCCACGCCGTAGGCCCGGTTCGGACGAAGGTCCGGCTCCATCACATTGCGGTGCCCCAGCTCCGGATCGGTCCCATGAACGCAGAGAACCCCGGGATTGCCGCGGTCCCCCTTGGACACCGGCGGCAACACAAACGTCCCCGAGCACGGCAACCCGGGCGCCACCTCAAACGTGATCGATTCGTGCTCCAGCTCCTCCTTGGAAAATACCTTCGTGGACTCGAACTTCCCGTCAAACCCCTCGGACGGCTCCGTCCCCAGCGTGTCGGCCACCCGCGCCCGCATCTTTGCCCGCAATCCGTTCCATTCCGCCGGCGCCGTTTCCGGCAGCAATATATCCCTGAACATCCCGTGTCTCCTTCGTTCCTGTGGCGCCGCATCCCGCGGCCAACCTTTTTGGTACCATGACCCATTCCCGCGGCTCCTGCACGCGAATTCCGCCGCCCGCCTCGCGGCGAAAACGCCCACAACCCGTACTTGAAGGTTTGAAATAGATGCCCATCCTTGCCCCAATGGACGACGAAGTGTCCGAATATAAACGCCAGTTCCTCCTGGGAACAGCGCTTTGGGGCCTGGCGTGGATGGGCGTTGTCGGCGCCGTCATCCTGATCGCCTTTTGGATAACCGCTTCAACCGCACCCAAGTCCTCCGGCACAATAGCCCCCGCGCCCGCCGCCTCGTCCCCCGCCCCAGAGCAGCCCCCGCGCCCCTCCGTACGCACGCCCATCTGGGAAATGGTGTTCAAGATCGATCTTCTGGGCGCGCTCAAAGCCGGGTTCACCAATCCCCCCGGCGCGCCCTCCCGCGCCGCCGCCGCCCAGCGCAAGTTCAACGACGGCAAGATCGCCGCCGCCGCCCGCGAGGTGGAGCGCCTTCTTAAACGCCATCCCGCCGATCCCGACGTGCTCATGCTCCATGCCCGCATCCGGAAACACCAGGGGGACCGCGACGGCGCGCTCAAGGCGCTTGACGCCGCGCTCAACGCCGCACCCGCCCATCCCGACGCCCTCTGGCTCAGGGCGAACTTTGGCTACGAGTCCGGAAACATGCCCGGTGTGCTCCAGGATTGCTCGACCCTCGTCCTGGTGAGGCCCGAGTTCACCGGCGGCTGGTTGTTCCGCGGCATCGCCCTGCTCCGCTTCGGCGAAGTCGAAAGCGCGCTCTCCGATTTCAACCGGGTCGTCTCCCTGGCCCCCGAAAATCCCGCCGGCTATTACTACCGCGCCCTCACCCGCGTCGCCCAGGACCGGTTTGCCGAGGCCTTCGAGGAGGCCCGCCTCGCCGCGTCGGTCGCCGGCGATTCGCCCTACCCCCAGCTTCTCGCCTCCAAAATCCATCTCAAGATGGGGCATACGGCCCAGGCGCTCGACGCCGTCAACGCCGCCCTCGCCAAGCGCCCCGCCTGGCCGCTCGCCCTGCGCGCCCGCTCCGAAATCCATCGCGCCTCCGGCGACCAGGCCGCCGCCGCGGCCGACGAAATGGCCGCCAACACCGCGCCCGCGCCCGTCCCCTGACACCCTGCCCCGGTCCTCCCCGGCGGCCCATCCCCTGAATTTTTCGCTCACGCTCCGCCCCGTATTCGTTAGAATGCTTCGATGATCGCCCACGCCCGCGCCTTGGACCATCCCTTCGTCGCGGAAGTGCGCCAGTTCTTCGGCTCCGGCGGCCCCATGGCCGCGGCGAAAAATTTCGAGTTGCGGCCCCAGCAGGTTGAAATGGCCGCGGCCGTCGCCTCGGCCCTGGCCGAAACGCGCCATCTGCTCGTCGAAGCCGGCACAGGCGTGGGCAAAAGCCTCGCCTACCTGGTCCCCGGCGTCCTCCACGCCGTGCGCCAGCGGAAAAGGCTCGTCGTCTCCACCCACACCATCAACCTTCAAGAACAACTCGTCCACAAGGACCTTCCCATCGTCCGCAAGCTCCTCGCCGAACCCTTCGACTTCACGCTGATCAAGGGCCGCCAAAATTATCTCTGCCCGCGCCGCCTCGAACGCGCCCACCGCAACGCGGGCGATCTGTTCGCCTCCTCGGAAACCGCCGACCTCGAACGCATCCGCGAATGGGCCCGCGCCACCCGCGACGGCACGCTCTCCGACCTCGCCCCGGACCCCCTTCCCTCGGTGTGGGTCCAAGTCTGCAGCGAACCCCACGTTTGCACCCCCAAGACATGCCCGCCCGAAATCTGCTTCTACCAGCGGGCCCGCGCCGCCGCGCTCAAGGCCGCCGTCGTCGTCGTCAATCATCCGCTCTTCTTCACCCTGGTCGGCGACCGCTCCTTTGAATCCGATGACACCGGTTATCTGTTCGCCAACGACTTCGCCGTCTTCGACGAGGCCCACACGCTCGAACAGGTCGCCGCGCGCCATATCGGCGTCGGCGTCTCCCAAAACAGCCTCCGTTTCCATCTCCGCCGCCTCTACAACGGGCGCACCCAGAAAGGGCTCCTCACCGTCCTCCGCAAACCCCAGGCCGTCCGCCTCGCCACCGAAGTCGAGGAGGCCATCGACCGCTTCTTCCAGGATTTCGCCGCCCATTGCCGCTTCGACGGACGGCCCGAATGGCGCGTCCGCCGGCCCGACCTCGTCCCGGACACCCTCACCCTCCCCCTCAGCAGGCTCAACGCCGAACTCTCCGAAACCGCGCGTTCCCTCGAAGATGGCGATTCCAAGGCCGAGATCACCGACCTCAACCGGCGCCTCCGCGAAACCCGCGAAAAACTCGCCGTATTCCTTTCCCAAGCCGAGCCCGACTATGTCTATTGGGCCGAAAAGGCCGGGCGCACCCGCGAAACGCTTGAGCTTAACGCCGCGCCCGTGGACCTCGCCCCCCACTTGCGCCAGATCCTCTTCCGCCCCGGCGCCACCGCCATCTGCACCAGCGCCACGCTCTCCACCGGCCCCTCCATGGACTACGTCCAGCGCCGCATCGGCGCCGGGGACGCCGCCACCCTCCGCCTCGATTCCCCGTTCGACTTCGCGCGCCAGATGAAGGTCTTTGTCCCCAAGACCATGCCCGATCCCAGGGACCTGCCCGCCTTCGAGGACGCCCTCGACCATCACCTCCGCCACTTCATCCGCATGACCCATGGCCGGGCCTTCGGCCTCTTCACCAGCTACAAACTCATGCACCGCATGGCCGAACGCCTCGAGCCCTTCTTCCGCGACATCGGCATCGAAGTGTTCGTACAAGGCAAAGGCCTTCCCCGCCACGAAATGCTCCAACGCTTCCGCAAAGACGTCGATTCCGTGCTCTTCGGCACCGACAGCTTCTGGCAGGGCGTCGATATCCAGGGCGAAAGCCTCAGCAACGTCATCATCACCCGCCTCCCCTTCCCCGTCCCCGACCATCCCCTCACCGAGGCGCGCATGGAGGCCATCGAAGCGGACGGCGGCGATTCGTTCATGGACTACAGCCTCCCCGAAGCCGTCCTCAAGTTCCGCCAGGGCGTCGGACGCCTCATCCGCAGCAAATCCGACACCGGCATCATCGTCATTCTCGACAACCGCGTCCTCACCAAACGCTATGGGCGCGCCTTCCTCAGCGTCCTCCCCGAGTGCCCCGTCGAAATTGTCGATTGACGCCGCCCCCCATGCCGCAACCCAAACGCTCCCGCCTGCGGGCAATCTACGACCGCGCCTTTGCCGCCCTCGGCCCCCAGCACTGGTGGCCCGGTGGCACGCCCTTCGAAGTCTGTGTCGGCGCGATCCTCACCCAAAACACCGCGTGGACCAACGTGGAACGCGCCCTCGCCAACCTCAAACGGGCGCGCCTCCTCTCCCCAACCGCCCTCGCCGCCGTCCCGCGCGCCGTGCTCGCGCGCCATCTCCGCCCCTCCGGCTATTTCAATGTCAAGGCCCGGCGCCTCACCGCCTTCCTCAAGCTCCTGACGCGCCGCTTCGCCGGACGCCTCTCCAACATCTGGAAACACGGACCCGATGCCGCCCGCGAGGCCCTGCTCTCCGTCAACGGCATTGGCCCGGAGACCGCCGATTCGATGCTCCTCTACGCTGGCAACCTCCCGGTTTTCGTCATTGACGCCTACACCCGGCGCATCCTGTTCCGGCACGGCCTCTGCCGGTCGGACGCCTCCTACGCCGCCCTTCAGGCGATGTTCCATCGGGCCTTCCCCGAAAAGAACACCCAGTTCTTCAACGAATTCCACGCGCTGTTTGTGGCGCTGGGCAAGGACTACTGCCGCCCCCGAAACCCGCGTTGCGCGGTCTGTCCCCTCAATTGCCTCCTCCCGCCCGCGGGTGTCAAGGCCAAGGACTGAATGGCAATAACTTAAGGCGGTTTTGGGATGCCGCCACTATGGCGCCCCTTCAGGGCTATGGTTGTATAACCACATCGCACCCAGGGCGTTGCCCTGGGCTGGTATGGTTTGCCCCTTTGGGGCAAGGCTCCTTAAGGTAGTCCCATTCGGTTCAGTCCTTGACCTTGGCACCCGCCCCGCCGCTTGGTGCCGCCTTCCCAAACCGCCCCGTTCCGGGTACCCTTCCCCTCCATGAATATCGCGCTCTTCGGCCTCGGCATCATCGGCTCCTCCTGGGCGCGCCTCTGGCAGGAAGATGCCCACGATCTCCGAACTTGGAACCGCACCCCCAAACCCGGCGCCCCTGGCTTCCAGCCCGACCCCCAGGCCGCCGCCAGGGATCGCGACCTCATCGCCATCGTCGTCGCCGACCCACCCGCCGTCGATCAAGTGCTCTCCGCCATCGAACCCGAACTCGGCCCCCATTGCGTTGTCGCCCAACACAGCACCATCGGCGCGGCCGACACCGCCGCCTTCGCCCGCCGTGTCCAAGCCCGCGGCGCCGCCTTCCTCGACATGCCTTTCACCGGCAGCAAGGACGCCGCGGCCGCGCGCAAGGCCGTCTTCTACATCGGCGGCGACACCGCCACCCTCGACCGCGTCCGTCCCGCCTACGCGCCCATTTCCCGCGCGCTCCTGGAGGTCGGGCCCGTGGGCCGCGCCATGAGCCTTAAACTCGCCCTGAACCTGCTCGTCGCCAATACCTACCAATCCCTCGCCGAAAGCATCGCCCTCGCCGAACGCGCCGGCGTCCCGCGCGCGGCCTTCTTCGATCTCATCGAGCAGCACGTCGGCCGCTCGGGACTCAGCGACCTCAAGAAACCCAAAATTCTCTCCGGCGATTACTCCCCCCATTTCTCCATCAAACACATGCACAAGGACCTCCGCCTCGCCCTCCAGCATGCCGCCGAACTCCACCAGCCCCTTCCCCAGACCCAGGCCCTGATCGCGGCCTACCGCAAGGCGGAGGAGAACGGCTGGGGCGGCCTCGACTTCAGCGCGCTGATCAAGACGCTGGACGGGTGATGGCCGCCGGCAAACGCCCGGCAGCCTCAGGCATGCGCCCCGCTCATTGCCGTCCCGACCGGGGATGGAATTTCCAGTGCGCCTGCTTTAGCCGCTGCTCGTCGGTGTGGGTGTAAATCTGTGTGGTTGCTATGTCCGCGTGCCCCAGCATTTCCTGAATCGCGCGCAGGTCCGCCCCGTTCTGCAACAGGTGCGTCGCAAACGAATGCCGCAGCGCGTGCGGATACACTGGCTTTACGATTCCCGCCGCCCGCGCCCGTTCCTTCACAATGCCCCAAATCCGCGCCGTCGTCAGCCCCTCCCCGTGCCGCCCCAGAAACACCTCTCCGCCCGTCCGCTTCGTCACAAACTTCGCGCGCCCACATTCCAGCCACCGCCGCAACGCCCCCACCGCCTTGCCCCCCAACGGCACCAGCCGCTCCTTGTTCCCTTTGCCCACCACCCGGATGATCCCTTCGTCCAAATCCAGATTCTCCAGCCGCGACCGCGCCAACTCCGACACCCGCAACCCGGACCCGTACAACAATTCCAGCATCGCCTTGTCCCGCGTCCCATACGCGTCCGCCCCAAACTCCTGTTCCAACAACCGCCCCGTCTCCGGCTGGGTCAACGTCTCCGGCAACGGATGGTCCAGCTTCGGCACGTCCACCATCTCCGCCGGATTCGGCGCCCCGGGGTGCCGCCCCCCGCGCCACTTGAAAAAGCCCCGGATCGCGATCGCCAATATCTTCAACCCCGCCGGGCGCCGCCCCGCCTTGCGTTCCGCCCCCAAAAACCGCAGAATGTCGCCGTCCACGGCCTCCCCCGGCCCGCGCGGCGCGCACGCCGCGAAGAACTTCGCCAACGCCCGCCCCGTGATCTTCCGGTAATTGTCCGACAGGCCGCGCTCGACCGACAGGAAATCCAGGAATGCCGCAACCTCCCCCGGCAACCCCGGCGGGTCCATGGCCCGCGCACGCGCCCGCTCCCGTGCCACAGTGGATTGTTCAACGCCCATGAGACTCGGAAAACTCTCGCCGAACCACGCCCCAGGCGCAAGCGAATGGCGCCCCCACCTTTCCCCTTCGGCCCGCGCCGCGGTCGGCGTTCCGATCCGGCTGCCCTCCGGCTTCTTTCCGCTTTCCATCCGCGCGCACCGCCGCCAGCCTCCCTCGCGCATGGACTCCAATCCCTACCCGGATGCCCCAATTCCCCAAAGCCCCATCTACCAGGGCCAGCACCCCTGGCCCGCATGCTGGATCAGCCTTCCCAATGCCGCCCCACCTGTGGTCGCCGCCTACGCCCTCGCTTGGGAGCAGCCCGAACCCGCCACCCTCCGCGTGCACGTCTCCGCCGATGAACGCTTCGAGCTCTGGCACAACGGCCGGCGCGTGCGCCGGGGCCCCGAACGTTCGCGGCCCGCCGCCTGGGCCTTTCACACTTGCGACATTCCCGCCGCCCGCGGACCCAATACGCTTGCCGCCCGCGTCTGGTCCCTTGGAAGCCCCCATTCCCCGGCCGCCCAACTATCCGTCGTCCACGGTTTCTTCCTCGCGCCGGACTCGCCGTCCCTTCGCAACCTCCTTTCCACCGGTTTCGCGCCGTGGCGCGCCCGCGCGCTGCCTGGCCGCGCCTTCCTTCCCAAGGGACCGTGCTTCGGCACCAGCGCGTTCGAACGCTGTTCCGCCGAGGCCGGCGACATCGAATGGCGCACCGGCGGCGGCGGCGGTTGGACCGCCCCAGCCACCGGCCAGGCCGGAACGAACAGCGGCGCCATCTACCGCGGCGCCGACGAGCACCGCCTCGCCCCCGGCCAACTGCCCCCGATGATGGAGCAGCCTTTCTCCACGGGAACGCTCCGCCATCTTTCCGAGCCGGCCTCGGACGATCCGGTGGCCGAGCCTTTCCTCGACGCACAGCATCTCGCCGAAGAGGCGGCCTCGTGGCAGGCATGGTGGAATGGCGGCGCGCCCCTGACGATCCCCCCCAACACCCGCCGCCGCGCGCTCTTCGACCTCGACGGCTATTTCTGCGCCTATCTTGAATTGCACACCGTCCGCGGACGCGGCGCGGCGATCCGCTGGAACTGGGAGGAAGCCCTTTACACCGAACCGCGGCGCGGCGACGCCCTGAAAAGCCAGCGCGACACGGTCGAAGGCCGCCACTTCCTCGGCTTCGGCGACACCTTCCTGCCCGGCGGACAGCCCGCCGTCTTCGACACGCTCTGGTGGCGTTGCGGGCGCTACGTCGAAATCATCGTCCACACCGCCGGCGAACCGCTCACGCTGGTCCGCAAGGACCTCCGCGAAACGCGCTATCCCTACGCTTCCGAAGCCGCCTTCGAAAGCTCCGACAAAGCCTTCGACCGCTCCCTGCCCCTCCTCGAACGCGGCCAGGCCATGTGCGCCCACGAAACGTTTTTCGACTGCCCCTATTACGAACAGCTTCAGTATGCTGGCGACTCCTTTATCCAGGCGCTTGTCATCCTTGCCACCACCCACGACGCCCGCCTGGTCCGCAAGGCGCTCTACGACGCCCATTCCACCCGCCGCGAAGACGGCATGATCGACGCCAATTTCGCCGGCGGGGGCGGCATGGTCATCCCCACCTTCGGCCTCTTCTGGGTCGCCGGCCTCCACGATTATCTGCTCTACCGCCTGGACCCCGCCACCCTCCGCGACCTCCTCCCGGGCGCCCGCGCCACGCTCGATTTCTGGTTGCGCGAACTCCAGCCCGACGGGCTCGTCCGCTCTCCGCGCGGCTGGAATTTCATGGACTGGGTCGATTGGGACAGTGAACCGCCCGATTGGAACGCCGTTCGTTGGCACTCGGGATCGCCCCCCGGCGGCCTTCCGGGCGGCATCAGCATCCAGCTTAATTTCCTCGTGGCATGGGCCCTCGACAAACTCGCCCTCCTGGAAACCTGGGCCGGCGAACCCGAACTCGCCGCCCGCGCCGAACGCCTCGCCGCCAGCATCGCCCGCGCCGCCGAATCCGCCGGCTGGTGCCCGACGCAAAACGCCCTCGCCGACGACCCCGCCCGCCGCCATTTCTCGCAGCATACGCAAATCCTTGCCCTTCTCTCCGGACGCATCAGCCCCGGAAAGCGCGAGGCCCTCGCCCGCGCGCTCTCGGCGCCCGGCGGCCCGCTGTTGCCGGCCACCCTCAGCTTCAGCCATTATCTTCTCGGCGCCTTTGCGCAGGAGGGCCTCGCCGCGCCGTTCCACGAGCGCCTCGAAGAATGGCGCCTCATGCCGGGGCGCGGGATGAAAACCCCTTACGAAGTCCGCTGGGAATACACCCGCAGCGACTGCCACGCCTGGGCGTCCCACCCGCTCTACCACGCCTTCGCGTCCATCCTCGGCATCCGTCCCGCCGCGCCCGGTTTCTCCTCCGTCGTGATCCGGCCTCTCCTCCTTCCCGGCGCCACCGCCCGGGGGACGATGCCGCATCCCGAAGGCGAAATCACCGCCGAACTCCAACGCACCGAAACCGGTTGGCGTGGATTCATCGAGCTTCCCAAGTCTGTTCCAGGGACGTTCCACCCCCACGGCGCGGCCCCGCGGCCATTCACAGGCCGCCTCGACCTCACTAGTCCGTAACCCGCGCCCATTCGAAGTGGGCCGCCATGCGCGGCCAACCAGGCGGGTCCGCAAATCGTTCCGCCTTGCCCAGCGGGAATGCCGAGTCTGTTCCTTTGCATAGTCCCTCTGCACCCTGCCGTCTGCCACTGGCCGTCCGCGACCTTGACCGCCATCCCGAGTGCGCCGCCGCCGTCCGCAGGTTCCTCCAGGCCGTTCGGGCCACGGGACGCTGACGCCGTCCCGCCCGCGGCGCGAAACGTTGGGGCTGGCGCCTGGCCATTCCACGGACAACTGGCGCGGCGGACGCGGCAAGCCAGGGCCGTGCGCTCCCTCCTGGATCAACCGCAACCCCGGCTACAATGCCGCTGCGCGCCTGGGCTCCACCAATCTCCAGGCAGCAGATCCGCAAGCGCCTCACCCGCCAGAAACAGCGACCCCGCCACCAGCACCGCGTCGCCCCCGCCCGACGCTTCCGCCCAAGCCTCGCGAAATCCCGCCGCCTCCCCCACTAGCACACCCGGCGCCGCAGCCGCCCACGCCGCCCGCAGCTCTCCTCCCTCCGCCGTCCGGCTGCTGGCCACCGGCACCAGCGTCACGCGCGCGGCCACGCCCGCGATCTCGCGCACGACCTCCCCAATCTCTTTGTCGCGCAGCATCCCAAAAATAACCCACGCCCGCCGCCCCGGCAGAAGACGCCGCCACGCGTCCGCCAAAGCCGCCGCGCCCGCCGGGTTGTGCGCGCCATCCACCACCGCCGGCGGATTTCGGCGGACCAGTTGAAAGCGTCCGGGCCACACCACCTCCGCCAATCCCTTCGCCACCGCCGCCTCCGGAATCGCGAACCCTCCGCGCCGCAGCGCTTCGACCGTCCGCAGCACCACCGCAGCGTTGCCGAGTTGATGGCGCCCGGCGAGAGCGAGGTGGAACCCGGCCCCGCGCCATCGGATGCGCTGGCCTTCGAGGGACTCCTCGCACGCCGCCACCTCGCCGGGCTCCGCGAACTCCAACGGCGACCCGATCTCCGCAGCCCGCCGCCCGAGCGCCGCGCGCGCTTCGGCGGCCTGGGCGGCGGCCACCGCGGGCACGCCCGGTTTGAGGATGCCGGCCTTTTCGCCCGCGATCTCCGCCAGCGTGTCCCCGAGCCACGCCATGTGGTCGCGGTCAATGGCCGTGATGACGCTGACGGCGGGCGTCACAATATTGGTGGCGTCCAGGCGTCCGCCCATCCCCGTCTCCCAGACCACCCAATCCACCCGCGCCTCCCGGAACGCCACCAGCGCCATCGCCGTTGCGGCCTCGAAGAAAGTCGGTTGCCGGTGGGCAGGGTCCGCGGCCAGCGCGTCCATGTGCGGGCGCACTGTGTGATACACCTTGAGCACCTCCTCCGGAGGCAGGGGGCGCCCGTTGATCCGGATGCGTTCGCCAAACCAGGCCAGGTGGGGCGACGTGAACAGCCCCGTCTTGAACCCCGCCGCGCGCAGGATCGAGTCCAGCATCGCCGCCGTGGACCCTTTCCCGTTGGTGCCGGCGATGTGCAGGAAACGCAGCCCGCGTTCGGGGTTGCCCAGGCGCGCCGCCAGCGCCGCCATGGTCTCCAGTCCGGGTTTCATCCCGAACTGCCGCAGCGAAAACAGCGAGTCCAGCGCCGCCCGAAGCTCTTCGTTCATACGCCCGCCCGCCGGCGCCTGTCCGCCAATACCGCCCCCGTCCGCCACCGAGTCTCCGGCACGCGCGTCCCGCCTTTCACTCGCCGGACAGGAACGCGAGGCAGCGTTCCAGTTCGGCCCGCAACTCCCGGCGCGGCACGATCCGGTCCACCAGCCCGCGTTCCATCAGGAATTCCGCCGTCTGGAATCCCTTTGGCAAGTCCTGGTGCGTGGTCTCTTTGATCACCCGCGGCCCCGCGAACCCCACCATCGCCCCGGGCTCGGCCAGGATCAGGTCGCCCAACGTCGCGAAACTCGCCGTCACCCCGCCCATGGTTGGGTTGGTGAGCACCACGACGAACGGCAGGCCCGCGCGCGCGAGCTTGTGCAGCACCCCGCTGATCTTTGCCATTTGCATCAGGCTCAGCGCCCCTTCGTGCATGCGCGCCCCGCCCGACGCGCACACCGCCACAAACGGCGCCTTGCGCGCCAGCGCCCGCTCCCCCGCGCGCGCGATCTTCTCCCCCACCACCACGCCCATGCTCCCCCCCAGGAACTGGAAGTCCATCACCGCCAGCGATACCGCGCGCCCGGCAATCCGCGCCATCCCCGTGACCACCGCGTCCTCCGTCCCGGTCTTTTCCCGCTCCTTCTCCAGCCGCGCCGTGTAGTTCGGGAAATCCAGCGCGTTCACCGTGCGCAGCCCGGCGTCGGCCTCGCGGAAACTGCCGTCGTCCACCAGCATCACAACCCGCGCCCGCGCGCCCAAGGGAAAATGGAACCCGCACTTCGGGCAAACCCGCAGGTTCTCCTCCAGCGCCCGCTCGAACACGACCTCGCCGCACGCCTCGCATTTGGTCCATAATCCCTCGGGAATATCGACCTTGCGGACCGCCGGCGCGGGCGGCGCGGCCGGGCCCTTCCTGCGAAACCAGGCGGGCGCCTTCATCCGCGGGCCACCGCCAGCGCGTCCACCGACGCCGCGCCCGCCTCCAACAGCACGCGCGCGCATTCGTTGACCGTGCTGCCTGTCGTGAACACATCATCGACCATGAGCACCCGCCTTTTCGCCGCGTCCGCCCCCTTTGCCAAGACAAAAGCGCCCCGCACATTGCCCCGCCGCTCCTCCCGGTCCAGGCGCGCCTGCACCTCGGTCTCCCGCCGCCGCACCAGCCAGTCGCGAACCGGCAGACCCACCGCCGCCCCCAGTGCCCGCGCCAAAACCGCCGCTTGATTGAACTCCCGCCAGCGCCGCCGCACCGCGTGCAACGGCACCGGCGCCACCGCGTCAAATTCCTCCACCCGGTAATGCGCCCGGAACCCCTCCACCAGCCACGCCCCCAGATACCGCCGCATCCAGAACTCCCGGTCGTACTTGAACCTGTGCACCGCCTCGCGCACCGGTCCCCGGCTCAGATACGCCGCCCGCGCCCGGCCCAGATGCCAGTCCAAACCGTCGCAGTTGGAGCAGACAAACGCCCCCTGAATGTCCCCTTTGTACGGCTGCGCGCATCGCCCGCAAAACGGCGCCTCCAGACGCGCCATCCCCGGCCCCGGCTCGGGCAGCGGGAACAGCGTCTCAACCAGCGCGCCCGCCAGCCGCCCTGCCAGCCCTGTCCATCGCATACCAGACCATCCCAATCGCCCCCAGCATCATCAACACCGCCGCGTCCGCCCCCGCCGCCATGTCCCGCGCCACCCACC
>CAYSZK010000019.1:0-48100 GCA_964435495.1 uncultured Verrucomicrobiales bacterium | reverse complement strand
TTCCAAAGAATATTCATTTCTCGTTTGCGCCAAGCCGCAATCTTTGGACGGTGACGGGTGATCCCACCCAGCTGCAGCAGGTGCTCACCAACCTTTGCGTGAATGCCCGTGATGCCATGCCGGAGGGCGGCAACTTGAGCGTTTCCATGGAAAATGCGGTGATTGACGACGTTTACGCGGGCATGAATCCCGATTCCAAGCTGGGGGATTATGTCATGGTGAAAATGGCGGATACGGGCATTGGCATTCCGCCGAAGATTCTGGAACGGATATTCGAGCCTTTCTTCACCACAAAAGAGATCGGCAAGGGAACCGGAATGGGGCTCTCCACCACCCTGGCCATTGTGAAGAGTCACGGCGGATTCATCACCGTTTACAGCGAGATGGGGAAAGGAAGCACCTTCAAGGTGTATCTGCCCGCCAACACCGCTTCCAAAGCGCTTGAGACCGGCGCCACCACGCATGGCGAGCTTCCCCGTGGCAATGGAGAATTGGTGCTGGTTGTGGATGACACGGAACACATCCGTGTCATCGCCCAAAAAACATTGGAACGTTTCGGTTATCGTGTGCTGCTCGCCGCCAACGGAGCGGAAGCCATCGCGGCGTGCGCCCAGCACAGGGAGGCAATCGACATCGTTCTTACCGACATGGCCATGCCTGTGCTGGACGGAGCCGCCACCCTCGCGGCCCTCAGAGTGTTGAATCCCCGGATACAAGCCATCGCATCCAGTGGCCTGACCGTGAATGGGGAAAACGCCCAGGCCTTAGCCGCGGGGTTCAAGCATTTTATCGCGAAACCGTACACGGCCGAGGCGATGCTGAAGATTCTCGCGGAAGCGCTCCGGGAGCAGCCCTAGGCAGTTCCCCACGGGTGTCCGATTAACGGGCTGGGCGCGTGACTTGCGTCATTGATTCCTGGAGACAGATACGGGGCACAAGAGAATGTTACGTTGTTTTTGAATGCTCAGCGAGGGAGGCGCCCGCGGACAAGCAGACCCAGCAGGCCGGCTCCGGCGATGAGCGGGAGCACGGCAGGTTCGGGGATTACATGAACCAAAAGCATGGGGCGATGGACTAAAGAGGT
This sequence comes from uncultured Verrucomicrobiales bacterium, assembly GCA_964435495.1. Lineage (GTDB taxonomy): Bacteria > Verrucomicrobiota > Verrucomicrobiia > JADLBR01 > JAIBCM01 > CAYSZK01. The sequence continues at coordinate 47,016 of CAYSZK010000019.1, read as the reverse complement.
CGTGTCATAAAAATGAGAAGGGGATCCAAGGCTGATGGGGCCGATTGCGGAGTCAAGCCACATCGCCCAGCCCATATTTTTATTGCCACCCGTGGCACTTGCGGCCCACGCAGACAATGACCCTGTAACGTCGACATCAATGGCCGTGTAGAGCGGGCTGCCCGCAGCCAAACCGCCGAGTTCCGCGGTGGCCGAGCTGGCCTGGGACATATAGGCGACATTGGCGCCACCGGCATCTTTCCACGATGCCGCAGTGGGCTTGTCTCGATATCTCCAGGTGTTGCCGGTAGCTTCACCAAACCAGGCATTCGATTCGTTTACAATTCGATGGAGATTGATCGTCGCCGCACTGGTGTAGGGCTGTATGCTGGAAACGGTCATTCCCGTGCTCTGACGCAGCCGGACCGGGCTTTGGGGGTCAAGTGCCCGCCATTTCGGGGTTCGGGGCTCGCACCGAGCCCCGGAAAACGGGGGCGGGCCGGCGGGAGGGGCGAAAACGCGAGGCATCCAGGCGCACCCTGGCGCCGCCTAGGCTCTCAGTTTTGTGTGATCTCTCATAGCCGCTTCCTCCTACAGCCTCCGGTCTCCCGCCTGTTCGCCGACCAGCCGCTCCATGTCTCCGCGGTTGCCGGGCGGCACGCGCTGGCTGCGGTGGATGTTGAACCCGGAATGCTTCCAGAAGCGCAGCAGTGCCAACCGCACGGGCAGGTATCGCCCGCTCGGGCGGCAACATCCCCTCCCTGGCCAGCAACGTGATGAATCCCGCCCCCAGTACCACCGGATCAAGCGTGTATTTCCACGGCAATCTGTGACGGATGAGGCGCGGCCCCAAGCCCAAAGCACCACGACCCGAAGGGCTTCGCCCGAGGGCTTCGCCCGAGGGCTTCGCCCCTAAATGGCGCGGCATCCGCTACCGGGCGCCGGCCTTTTCGCGGCCCGCCCGAGAATGCAGTCGCCAGCCAACGCACGGGCGGGTAGGCTGCGCGCCCATGGACTTTGAGATCGTTGCCCATGCGCCCAAAACACCCAAGGGCGCCCTGATCCGGTTTTTGACCACGCGCGACCGGTTTCCCGAGGGATTGCACAGGCGCGAATTCTGCGGCGAAGCCGATTCGTCGGTCGTCCTGCGCCATGGCCCGGACCGTGAGGTACTCATCGGCCTGGGCGACGCCGCCAAAGCCGGCGCCGAAAACATCCGCCGCGCCGCCGCCACGGCGGTCCGCCTGCTCCAGGGCGCCGCCATCGATTCCGCGGCACTGGACCTGACCGCCTTCCCGGCCCATGTCGAGAACGCCGTCGAAGGCGCGATCACGGGCGCCTACCAGTTTGAGCCGTTCCTGCCCGACGACCGGCGCATCCCGAGGCGCTTCTCGAAATTGACCGTGGCCGTGGGCGCGCCCCACGTCGCGCGGGCGAAGGGATCGCTTGCCGCCGGCATTGTGCGCGGCGAGTCGGTGAACTACGCGCGGTCTCTGGCCGATCTCCCCGGCAATTACGTGGTCCCGGAAACCCTCGCCGAAGCGGCCCTCGCCCTTGCCAAACAGCGGCGGCGCCTGCGCGTGGCGGTGTTGCGCGAGCAACGCCTGGTCCGGGAGGGTTTCGGCGGGCTCGTGGCCGTCGGCGGCGGTTCGGCAAACCCGCCGCGCTTGATCGTGATCGAATACCGCGGCGCGCCGGCATCGAAGCGGCCCGTGGCGCTGGTGGGCAAGGCGATCACATTTGACTCCGGCGGCATCTCGATCAAACCGGCCGAGCGCATGGACGAAATGAAGTACGACAAAGCCGGCGGCTGCGCCGTGCTCGGGATCATGGACGGCGCCGCGCGCCTTGGCCTCAAGCGCAACCTCGTCGGCATCGTCGCCGCGGCCGAGAACATGCCCGGCAGCGAGAGTTACCGGCCCGGCGACATCCTGACCGCTTACGACGGCAAGACCATCGAGGTGATGAACACCGACGCCGAAGGGCGCCTGGTTCTCGCCGACGCCCTCGCCTTCGCACGCATGCGGTACCAACCCGAGGCGATCCTTGACTTCGCGACGCTGACCGGCGCCGCCGTGGTCGCGCTGGGGGTCCACCGGGCCGCCCTCTTCTCCAACGACCGCACCCTCGCCGAGGCGCTGCGCCGCGCGGCGGACACCACGGGCGACGCGGTCTGGGAAATGCCCCACGACGAACCCTACCACAAACAGATCAAGAGCGACGTCGCCCTGGTCAAAAACACCGGCGGCAAGGAGGCCGGGGCGTGCACGGGCGCCGCGTTCCTGGAAAAGTGGGTGCCCGACGTGCCGTGGGCCCACCTGGACATCGCCGGCCCCGCCTGGACCACCCGCGAACAACCCCACGCCGCCAAAGGCGCGACCGGATTCGGCGTCCGCCTCGCCCTGGAATACCTCGCCAGGAGCGCCTGATCTTGCGCCACGGCATGGACAGGCCCGGTCTCTTGCCGGGCGCGGCGGTGCTGGCCGCTCTTTTCTGTTTCCCGCGAACCCGTTTCGCGCTAAAGGACCTCCCAGCCCCAGCCCAGCCGTCCGCAACCCATCCAGGAGGCCCGCCATGTTCCGCTTGATCAAAAGCCTGTTCACGCTCGTGGGATTCGTCGTCTGCGTCGCCGCCGCGCTCTTCTTTTTCCGCAAGCCCATCGCCAAAGAGGCGCTCGCCCAATTGATCGCCAAACGCACCGGCTTCCCCGCCACCGTCGAGGAGGCGGACTTCGACCCGACCCGCGGCCTGGTGATCGCCCGCAACGTCCGTGTCCTCAACCCCGGACAATGGGAACACCAGCCCTGCGCCGATCTCCGGACCCTCGCCTTTGAACTGGATGTCAACCGGCTCACCGAAGGCGCCATCGTCATCCGCCGCATGTGGGTGGACTTCGCCCAGTTCAACCTCGTCCAGAATATCCGCGGCGAGTTCAACGTCCAGGCGCTCGCCGGCCTGGCCTTGTCCGACGAGGAAGCCACCGGCGTCTCCACCCTCTCCTCAGGCGGACCGTCCGGAGCCCCCGTCGCCTACCTCGAAGTCACCGCGGACGAAGTCCACTTCCACGGCAACAAAGACGCCACGGACGGGAGTTCCGGCCCAAGCGTCCGCATCAAAGGCGAAGCCGTCCGCGACCTGCGCGGCAACGCCGAAATCCAGCGGGCCGTCGTCGCCATCCTGCTCCGCAAGCTTGACGTCCAGGTCCCCGGCCTCCCGCGCGCCGCGATGGACGCCCTCCTCGGCCGCACCGCGGAAGTCCAGCCTTCCGCCCCGCCCGTCCCCGGCGTCCCGGCCATTGAGCCATCCACTCCCTGACCCTCCTTTCCATGCCCCGCAAAATCTCCGCCTCGTTCATCTGGTCGGACCCCTCCGGCCAGGGCCGCAATCTCTTCCGCCTGTTCCGCCGCTCATTTGATCTCGGCTCCAGGAAGTGCGCCGCCACGCTCCATCTCTTCGCCGACAGCCTCTACCGGCTCCGCGTCAATGGCCGCGTCGTCGGCTGGGGCCCCGCGCGGTTCCTGCCCGCCCACCCGCACTTCGACTCCCACGACATCGCCCCCTTCCTCAAGCTCGGACGCAACACGATCCTTGTCGAGGTCAACGCCCGCGGCGCCGCGTCCTTCCAAGCCGTTCCCAGCCGGGGCGGATTCATCGCCTGGGGCGCCCTGCTCTCCGCCCGCGGCAATTCCCTGGAATCTTTCGCCACCCCGGGCGCATGGCAGGTCCTCCCCTCCCAGGCATGGGACCCCCATGCCGAAAGCTTCAGCTTCGCCCAAGGCCCCATCGAAATCCTCGACCGCCGCCGACTCCCCGCAGAAGCGTTTGAGGACGCCAACCCCGGTTCCGCCGCCGATTCCGGTTGGATGCACCCCACCCTCGCCGAACCCCAGGAACACTGGGGCGCCCCTTCTCCCCGCCCCATTCGCATGCCCCGCGGCAACACGATCCTTCCCGACCGCATCGTCGCCGCCGCCCCGCTCGAACCCGGCCTCCGCCGCCACGGCTTCCGCGCCAACGCCGAGAAACCGCCCACCCGCCAGGCCACCCGCCGCATCCCGTTCTTCACGCATCTCCACTCCCCCGCCGAACAGGAGATCGAGCTCGGCCTGTTTTGGGGCCCCGTCTATCTCAACGGCGCCCGCATCCGCCCCGTCATCTCCGCCGACCGCGGCAATCGCCAGCACGCCAGCGTCCGCCTCCGCGCCGGCTGGAACTTCCTCTACGGCGCCCCCGCCGTCCTCGAGTCCGGCTGGCCCTTCTATCTGGAATTCCCCGAAGCTTCCGGCGTCTCCCTCTTCGCCCTCCCCGAGGAAAGTTGCCCCCACGCCTTTTTCACCGGCCCCGTCACCGACCACGCGGGACCCGAAACCGGCCTCGACGCGCACGCCCCCGCCGCGCTCCCCGCCGTGCCCGGCTTCCCCGAACAATGGACCGCCGTCCCCCTCGACCAACCCCTCCCCTCCCCCGCAAGGGAAATGGCCTGGGACCGCCTCGCCGAACCCGCCCTCGCCAACGCCCGCTGGACCGCCCCGCTCGATCTGCCCCTCAACGACCACGGCGCCGGCGCCGTTGTTCTCGACTTCGGACGCGAATACCTCGGCCACATCCGGCTCGAACTCGATTCCCCGGCCGGAACCATCGTCGATACCGCCTACGACGAACGCCTCCGCGCGGACCGCGCCCTCGGGTTCTTCCAGGCCAACCCGTTCACCAACACCGCCGACCGCTTCTTCACCCGCGGCGGCGCCGAAACCCTCGAAACCTTCCACGAACGCGGCGGGCGCTATCTCCAAATCACGGTCCGGAATGCCAAAGGCCCCGTCCGCCTCCGCCAGGCGGCCGTCGCCCTCGCCACCGGCGCCCACCCCCGCGACGGGAGCTTCACCTGCGCCGACCCCGTGTTCAACTGGACCTGGTCCGCCGGCGTCGAAACGCTCGACAGCTCCATGTCCGATGGCTGGATCGACCCGTGGCGCGAGCGGGGCCTCTACCTCGGCGACGCCCTCGTCGAAGCCAACGCCACTCGCGCCTTCACCCGCGACGACTCCATGGAACGCTGGTCGCTGGAGCTCTGGAAAAACGCCCAGTCCGCCGATGGCCAAATTCCCGACGTCGTCCCCTCCTTCAAAACCGCGCCCCTCGTCGATTACACGCTCCTCTGGATTCTGATGCTGCGCAATTACTGGGCCGCCACCGGCGACACCGCCCTGGTCCAACGCCTGCACCCCGCCATCGCCCGTATCTTCGCCAGCCCCGTCTGGAAGGAAGGCCCCGGCGGCCTGTGGCTCGGCGGCGAGGAAGCCCATGTCTTCATTGATTGGGGCAAGACCAGGGACGCCGCCCTCGGCGCCTCGGCCGCCCTCAACGCCTTCCGCATCGGCGCCCTCGACGCCGCCGCCGAACTCGCCGCCGCCATCCGCAAACCCGCCGAAGCCGCCCGCCTGAAACGGGAAGCCGCCGCCGTCCGCCGCGCCTTCCACGCCACGCTCTGGGACGCCGCCCGCAACCACTACGCCGCCACCCACCTCGACGGCGCGCTCTCCCCGTCCGACGCGCCCCACGCCAACGTCCTCGCGCTGCTCTTCGACATCCCCGGCCCCAACCACCGCACGGGCGTCCTCGAATGCGTCCGCGCCGCGGCCGCCCGCAACCTCACCGTCACCAACGGCGCCGGCCATCTCGAACTCTACTTCCTCTATTTCACCCTCGGCGCCCTCTACCGCCACGGCGAAACCGCCCTCGCCGAACGCGTCGTCCGCGGCCACTACGGCCTCATGAAAGACCACGGCGCCTGGACGCTCTGGGAGTGCTGGAGCCGCGGCATCGGCGGCCTCGGCAGCCACTGCCACGGCTGGGCCTGCGGACCCATGGTCTTCTTCCACCAGCGCATCCTGGGCGTCCGCCCCGCCCGCATGGGCCAACCCTCCCGCATGCTCGTCGCCCCCGAATCCGAATGCCTCGACTGGGCCGAAGGGCGCGTCCCCCACCCCGCCGGAACCATCGAAGTCCAGTGGCGCGTCCTCGCCGGCGTCCTGTTTCTCGACATCACCGCCCCCGCCCGCGTCGCCATCGAAATCGCCCCGGCCGGGCGCCTCGCCACGCTCCCCCTCCGCGCCTCCGTCAATGGCCATCCCGCCAAGGCCGCAAAGGCCGCCAGGTGACCCGTCAGCCGCCGAATCGCGCCGCCGTTGCGCGATGCCGCCATGCGAACATCCGCCGCAAAACCCATGCCGCCACAGGCGCAGCCATCCGCCCCGCCACCCCAAAGGGCAGCTCCCACTCCACCCGGTCCGTCATCCGCGTCCCCGTCCCCTCCGCTGCAAACTCATGCTCATGGCGCCACACCGCAAAAGGGGACCGTTCGGCAACGTCCACCAGCCGCGCACGGACCGGGTCGCCCCGCGGCGGCTCCACGATCTCCCAGCGAACCACCCACTCCTGCGGCAATCCGAAAGCCGCCACCCGCAACCGCACGCGCCCGCCCACGGCGGCCACACCCTCCGCATCCACCCTCAGAACCCGCGCCCACGTCGGGGCCACCCGCGCGGCGTTCCCCGGGTTCGCGTGAAAGGCAAACACCTCCCGCACCCCGCCCTTGACAAATACCGAACCTTCATATCGCATCCCGAAACCTCGCACGAATCCTATTTGACACAATGCCACCCCTATTCTACGAGGGTACAAGACACTGAAATCCGCGGTTCATGGACAGAATAGAAGAACTGCTTAAGAATTCGATCCTCTACCAGGAGTTCCTGGCCGAGCGCGAAGAGATTCTGCGCCACAAATGGATCGAAAGCGAGAAAGCCGGTTACGACGTCGGCTTCGACAGGGCTTTGCTAGATTGGACCGCCATCCACCGCTCCAAATGGCGCGCCTCCCGGAAACGCCCCTGCGATTCCAGCGCCGGAAGTCCCTGACCCCCGGCGCGCGGGACCAGCGTCGGTGGGAGCGGGCATGACGGACACCCTGCCTCGTCCGCGCTACGCGGAAGCCGACCGAATACCGCCACGGGCTGCTGGGGTGCGAAGTGCGGTTCCGGTTTCCGTGCTGCAAGCTTTTGGAGCTTCTGCCGCGTTTGGAGGGGGAGGACACGCTGCCGGGGTTGGCGGCGCGGGCGCAGATTAAGGCGTTGCGGACCAGCCGGCATCCGGACAAGCGGTTGGCGGCGCGGCGGCTGTTGACGCGGCGGCTATACGAGAAGGGTTATGACTAGGCGGCGATTCGGGAAGCGTTTGCGTGCATTGGACGGATGATGCGGCTGCCGGAGGAGCAGTTGTTGCCATTCCGGCGCCGGCTGGCAGAGTTTGCAAAGGAGAAAGCCATGCCCGTGCTCAGCGACATCGAAGAATACGCCATGGAACAAGGCCTGCAAAAGGGCCGTGAAGAGGGGCGTCAGAAAGGCCTCTACGAGGGCGAGGTTCTCGCCCGGCAATTGGACATCCTTGACGCGCTGGAGGCCCGATTCGGAGTGTTGCCGGAGGGTGCGCGTGAGGCTGTGCTCCGGGTCAACGACCCCGCGCGCCTGCGTGAGCTGCTGCGTTTGGCGGTCCGCGCCGCAGACATGGCTTCGTTTGCCAAGGCGTTGTAGCCCTTGGGGGCGTCCGTCGCCGCCCGCGGAACCCACCATCGCCGGCAGAGGCGCCACCGTGCCTCGCTCCCAGGCGGGTCGAAACTCGGGTTTGGCGAAGGGCCTCAATCCCGCCCACCAAACGCGGGATTTGGATGAACGCTTCGGTTTGCCCGCGGATTTGGGTCTCGCCTCACGCCCGCGGCCATGCTAGAAAAAACTTTCGATGACCCCCGAACCGCGACTTGTGCTCGACGCCGGCGCGGTCGCCGTTTGCCTCACGCGCATCGCCCGCGAGATTTCCGTCCAGCACCCCGGCCCACCCGCCTTCGCGCTTCTCGGCATCCAGCGCGGCGGCGTGCCCATCGCCACCGAGCTCGCGCGCCTCGTCTCCGCGGCCTCCTCCGCCCCCACCCCCCACGGTTCCCTGGACGTCTCCTTCCACCGCGACGATGCCATGGTCCGCCTCCCCTCCCCCGCCACAACCCACCTCCCCTGTGACATCACCGGGCGCACCATCATCCTTGTCGATGACGTGCTCTTCTCCGGGCGCACCGTCCGCGCCGCCTTCGACGCGCTCCACGCCTATGGCCGCCCCGCCCGCATCCGCCTCGCCGTCCTCGTGGACCGCGGCCATCGCGAACTCCCCATCGCGCCGGACTTCGTCGGCGCCTCCGTCCCCGCCGAACCCGCCCAAAAAATACGCGCCGGCCTCGACGGCGTCTTTCTCCTCGATCCATGAGCGCCTGGAACCGCAAAGACCTGCTCGCCATCCGCAATCTCTCCGCGGACGAAATTCACATGGTCCACGCCGCCGCCCGCGCCTTCAAGGACGTCGCCGCCCGCGAGGTCAAGAAGGTGCCCGCCCTCCGCGGCAAGACGGTTGTCAATCTCTTCGTCGAACCCTCCACCCGCACCCGCATCTCTTTCGAGATCGCCGCCAAGCGGATGAGCGCCGATGTCGTGGATTTCATCGCCGACAGTTCCTCCTTCCGCAAAGGCGAAACCCTCAAGGACACCGTCCGCAATCTTGAGGCGCTCAGCGCGGATTTCATCATCATCCGCCACGGCGCGGCCGGCGCCGCCCAGTTCATCGCCGAACGCCTCAAGGCCGGCGTCATCAACGCCGGCGATGGCGCCCACGAACACCCCACCCAGGCCCTCCTCGACACCTTCACCATCGCGGAGAAAAAAGGCGCCGTCCGCGGCCTCCGCGTCCTCATCTGCGGCGACATCCTCTACAGCCGCGTCGCGCGCTCCAATATCTGGGCGCTCAAGAAACTCGGCGCCCATGTCGTCCTCTGCGGCCCCACCACCCTCCTGCCCGACATGTTCCGCCAGCTCGATGTCGAGGTCACCCACGATTTCGACCGCCAGGCCGCCCTCGCCGATGTCATCTACCTCCTCCGCATCCAGCACGAACGCCAGCGCCACACGCTTTTCCCTTCCACCAGCGAGTTCGCCGCGGTCTTCGGCCTGAACGCCCACCGCTTCGCCCATTGCAAACCCGGCGTGCTCATCATGCACCCCGGCCCCATCAACCGCGGCGTCGAGATCGCCTCCGAAATCGCCGACGGGCCCCGCTCCGTCATCCTCGAACAGGTCGCCAACGGCCTCTCGGTCCGCATGGCCGTCCTCTGGCTCCTCAATGGCGGCCAGCCCCCCGAACTCCAACCCCCGCCCGCCGTCGCATGATCCCCCCGCCCGCCAGCCTGCTCCTCCGCAACGCCCGTGTCATCGATCCCGCGTCCGGGGCCGACGATGCCCGCGATCTCCTCATCCTCAATGGCCGGATCGCACCCGCCGGTGCCACCCCGCCCCCCGGGGTCCCCACCCTCGACGCCGCCGGGCGCGTCGCCTGCCCCGGCCTCATCGACATCCACGTCCACCTCCGCGAACCGGGGCGCCCCGACAAGGAAACCATCGAGTCCGGCTCCCGCGCCGCCGCCCGCGGCGGGTTCACCACCATCGTCGCGATGCCCAACACCCAGCCCGCCGCCGATACCGCCGCCGTCATCGCTTGGATGAAGGAACGCGCCGCACGCACCGCCGTGGTCAACGTCCTGTTCACCGGCTGCATCTCCCAGGGCCGCAAAGGGGAGCTCCTCGCCCCCATCGGCTCGCTCATGAAAGCCGGCGTCGTCGCGATCACCGACGACGGCGATTGCGTCCAGTCCGCCGAGCTCATGCGCCGCGCCTTCGAATACGCGCGCATGTTCCACATGCCCATCCTCGACCATTGCCAGGACTATTCCCTCACCGCCAACGGCGTCATCAACGAAGGGTATTGGTCCATGCTCCTCGGCCTCCCGGGCTGGCCCGCCATCGCCGAGGAAATCATGATCGCCCGCAACGCCCTCCTCGCCGAACTCACCAACCACCACGTCCATTGCCAGCATGTCACCACCGCCGGCGGCGTCCGCATCATCCGCGAAGCCAAGCAACGCGGCATCCGCATCTCCGGGGAAGCCACCCCCCACCACCTCACCCTCACCGACGCCGCCTGCCAGGAATACAACACGCACTTCAAGATGAACCCGCCCCTGCGCACCGCACGCGACATCGACGCCCTCATCGAAGGCCTCGACGACGGCACCCTCGAAGTCCTCGCCACCGACCACGCCCCCCATTGCAGTTACGAAAAAGAGGTCGAGTTCCAGGAGGCCCCCTTCGGCATCGTCGGCCTCGAAACCGCCGTCGGCGTCCTCCTCGACGCGCTCCACCACCGCCGCGCCATGCCCCTGCCCAAAATCCTCCGCAAACTCACCGCCAACCCCGCCAAAATTCTCAACCTCCCCAAAGGCACCCTCGCCCCGGGCGCCGACGGCGATGTCACGATCATCGACCCGGACCTCGAATGGACCGTCAACGCCGCCGATTTCGAAAGCCTCGGCCGCAACACGCCTTGGGACGGCCACAGATTCCGCGGCCGCGCCACCGCCACCATCATCGCCGGCAACGTGGTCTGGAAACTCTGAAACGCCTCACCCGCGGTCCAGCCCCGCCCACTCCCCGCGCTCCCATGGCTCCCCGGGCGGTTCCGGCGAGAAATCCGCAAGCCGGTTCACCGTGAGCCCCGGCGGCAGACCCCCAGGATCCCGTTCCAAGATCGGGTCCGATGTCCGCTCCATCCACCGCCGCAGCCGCCCGCGCATCTCCTCCAGCACCGCCGCATGTTCCGCCGCCCCGGCAAGGTTGTGCCGCTCCTGCGGGTCCAGCGCCAGGTCGTACAACTCCTCCCGCGCCACGCGCCCCTCCCGCCATCCGTTCTCCGCCCAATACGATTTCGTGATGCTGTCGTCGCAATTCACCATCACCCGGCGCCCGTGCCCCGCAAAATTCCGGATGTAATTCCATCGCGCCGTCCGCACCGAACGCTTGGGCTCGAACCCCCCGTGAAACGTCACCTCCGCGTGCGCTTCCTCCCGGACCTCCGCCGCCTCCCCCCGCGCAAGCCGCCCCAACGGCGCGCCCTCCAGCCACCCCGGCCGCTCCAACCCCGCCAGTTCGCAAAATGTCGGAAAGAAATCCAGATGCGACACAAGCCCGTCCACCACCCTTCCGCCCTCGAATCCCGCGGGCCCGCGCATCATGAACAACACCCCGGTCCCATGCTGGGTCAGGCTGCATTTCATATCCGGAAACGCGATCCCGTGGTCCGTCGTCACCAGCACCAACGTCTCCCCCGCCAGCCCCGACCCGTCCAGCGCCTCCAGAATCCGCCCGTAATACCCGTCCAGCCGCCGCGCCGACACCCGGTAATCCGCCCAGTCCCGCCGCGTCCGCGCGTTGTCCGGAAACAGCGCCGGCGGCGCCACCCACCGCGCGTCGCTTTCCCCGTCCCGGGGCGAATGCTCCGCACGGCTGAACCCCTTGTAACCCGCCCCCGCATAAGGCGAATCCAGCCGGTGGGTCTCCACGAATCCCACGTCCAGAAAAAACGGCCCCTTTGGCCGCGCCTCCAGATAGCGCGCCGCAAAGTCCGCCGCCTCCGCCCCCTGGTTCCCCTGGCGCTCCCGCGTGTACACAGGCGGATACCCCACATGCTCAATCCCCGCCCGCACGGTCTCGTATCCGTGCCGCCCCAAAAACGCCGCCAGATGCCGCTCCGGATGGCGCAACACGCCCCCGCGATGCGCCAACGCCACCATGCCCGTTGCGTGCGCGCTTTGCCCCGTCAGCAACGCCGCCCGGCTTGGGGAACATGTCGGCGCCGCGCAATGGGCGTTGCGGAACACTACCCCCTGCTCCGCCAGCCGCTGCAACGACGGCGTCTCCACAGAATGCCCATACGGCTGGATGTACCGTCCCGTGTCATGAGAATGCAAATATACCAGGTTCATCTTCGTTCCATCTCCTTTCGCCAATCCGCCCGCGGCTCCGTTCACCTCCCGGAATCCGATGCCCGGCCCCGCCGCCTCGAAGCCGCCATCTCGCTGTAGATTCCGAACAAATCCGTGAACACCCGCGGCCACGCGAAATCCTCCGCCGCCCGCGCCGCCGCCGCCAGCCCCATCTCCCGCAACGGCATCTCCGCAAACCGTTCCACCGCCGCCGCCAGCGCCGCCGCCGTGTTCGCCTCCGCCCACGCCTCCAGCCCCACAAACGCCAGCCTGTCCATGAACGTCCCCCGTATCCCCGCCACCGGCGTGCCGCACGCCTGCGCCTCCACCGTCACCAGTCCGAAGGTCTCCAGCACCCCCGGATGCACAAACAAATCCGCCGCCCGGTACACCGCCGCCAATTCCCGCGAATCCGCGCAATACCGGCGCCACGTCACCGAGCCCGTCCGCTGCTGCGCGTCCCGCACCGCGTGGCGCAACGGCCCGTCCCCAATCACGCACAACTGGAACCGCCCCGGCGCCCGCGCGTGCAGAATTTCAAACGCCCCCAAAAGGGTCGCCACGTTCTTCTCCGCCGCCAGACGCCCCACACTCAACAACAGAAACCTCCCCTTCGGCACCCCCAGCCGCTCCCGCGTCTCCGCGGCCGCCGGCCCCGGATGAAACAACTCCACGTCCACCCCGAGCTTCACCACCACGGCGTTGTCCACGCCCCACGATTCCAGGAGATTCTTGAGATGCGGCGACGGAATCAGGGTCCGGTCAAACCGCGAATACAACCGCCGGATGTAGCGTTGCGCGTAGTCCTGCACAAAATCGTGCGCCAGCCGCCCCGCAAACTTCCGCACGGTCCGCAAATAGGCGTCCGGAAAATGGCTGTGATAGAATCCCGCAATCGGGATGTCCCACCGTTCCGCCTCCCGCAACACCCCCCACGCCACATGATACGGGTCCCCCGACTCAATCACGTCCGGGCGCTCCTCCCGCACAATCTGCCGCACCCGCTCCAAATCCAGGATCACCCGGTACCGCGAAGTCCGGTCCACCCGCGGCGAACCCACCGTGTACACCGCGCACCGCCCCACCCGCTCCAATCCGTGCCGCTCCCCGGGAATGATCAGCACATGCTCGTGCCCCCCCTCCCGGTTCACGAACTTCTGCTTTTCCCCCACGTACCGCCGCACCCCGCCCCCGACCGGAGAATAGAATTGCGTCACGTCACAAATTTTCATAAACAGTGTCCCCCGCGGTGGCGGGCGGCCCGGCCTGGGCTAAACTGCCAGTATGCCGGAAACCCGCCGCGCACGCAAGCCATGCCAGACGACCCCAACCAGACCATCTACCTCGACAACAACGCCACAACCCGGGTCGCCCCCGAGGTGTTCGAGGCCATGGTCCCCTTCCTCACCGATCTCTACGGCAACCCCTCCAGCGCCCACGCCCTCGGCCGCCGCGCCGCCCCCGCCCTCGCCAAAGCCCGCGAATCCCTCGCCGCCCTCCTCGGCTGCGAACCCGCCGAGATCGTCTTCACCAGTTGCGGCACCGAATCCGACAACGCCGCCCTCGCCTCCGCCCTCCGCACCACCGGCAAACGCCACATCGTCACCTCCCAAACCGAACACTCCGCCATCCTCAACCAGGCCGAAGCCCTCGAAGCCGCCGGCTTCGCCGCCACCTACCTCCCCCCGGGCCCCGACGGAATCATCGACCCGCTCCGCGTCGAAAAAGCCATCCGCTCCGACACCGCCCTCGTCTCCATCATCTGGGCCAACAACGAAACCGGCGTCCTCGCCCCCCTCGCCGAAATCGGCGCCCGCTGCCGCGCCCGCAATGTCCTCTTCCACACCGACGCCGTCCAGGTCCCCGGCAAACTCCCCATCCGCCTCCACGAGCTCCCCGTCGATTTTCTCTCGCTCTCCGGCCACAAACTCCACGCCCCAAAAGGCGTCGGCGCCCTCTTCGTCCGCAAGGGCCTAGCCTTCGCCCCCCACGTCATCGGCGGCGGCCAGGAAAACCACCGCCGCGGCGGCACCGAAAATATCGCCTCCATCGCCGGCCTCGGACGCGCCGCCGAACTCGCCCTCGAACACCTCGACGACGAACAATCCCGCGTCCGCGCCCTTCGCAACCACCTCGAACGCGGCATCCTCGAATCCGTTCCCGGCAGCGCCCTCAACGGCCACCCCGAACACCGCCTCCCCAATACCGCCAACATCTCCTTCCCGGACCTCGAAGGCGAAGCCATCCTCCTCGCCCTCGACCGCCACGGCCTCTGCGTCTCCACCGGCTCGGCCTGCACCACCGGCTCCCTCGAACCCTCCCACGTCCTCTCCGCCATGGGCGTCCCCTGGAACCTCGCCCGCGGCGCCGTCCGCTTCTCCCTCTCCCGCTACAATTCCCAGGCCGAAATCGACCGCGCCCTCGCCATCATCCCCGAAATCATCAAATCCCTCCGCCTCGCCCTGCCCAGCCGTTGAGGCGCCGGGATTTTCTCCGCGCCTCCCCCTTCGTGTCCCTTCGTGTTCTTCGTGGTGAAATCCTCCCCCGGTTTCTTCCACGAAGGACAAACCACCTGGTCCCCTGGCCGCGCGCGAGATTCCCCAAGCATCCGCCTCGTCTTTGGCCATGGCTCTGCTCGCCTCCCATTTCGCGCCTTTCGCGTGTTTCGTAGTTCCTCCCCTCCGGGCCAACGATGCCCATCAGCCGCCGTTTAAGCGGTCCACTGCATGGGGCTTGTTGGGCCTCATTGGGGTGCAAGCTGAAACCTGCCGGCAACCACGCCGGGCACTGTAATGTCCTCGTCCAGTTTCTCCCATCGCAGAGCGTAGCCGTTGAGTTCGATGCTGACCTCACGCAGCTCGGCGTCTATCGCGCCCGCAAGTCTGCGAAACCGGTCGGCGGGAAAACCGAAAATCCGGCCATCATGGAGTTCCAGATAGATGGTGCGGGCCTCTGCCCAAGCACGGATTGCGGCGGGTTCGACGGCCGGCATTGATTCAACGGTTATGGTGCTCACAATAGGCCTCCTTTAAAGCAATCTGATGCTCAAACACCAATTTTTCAATCTTTCTGAGGTCTTGCGCGGGAACTCCCCGGTTCGACGCCAGGGCAATGGCCGGGGAAAGCCAGAATTTGCATTCGCCCTCGGGAGTCCGTACGTGGATGTGGGGCGGCTCCTGCCTCTCGTCGGAGTAAAAGTGAAATCGGAAAGCTCCGATGCGCAGGACCGTCGGCACAGCGTGACTGTACGGCGTCGGCGCAGGGAATCGAGTTCAATCTGCCCAACGCCCCCGGGCGGGACGGCGGGCAGGCCACCGGTTCGAAGCGCGGGAAACGCCACCGAACCGCCTCAATTGCCGGGCGATCACAGCCGGCCCTTCATCAGTTTGTTAATCCGGTCGTGGCCGGGGCGCAGGCTGCCGTCGCCCCGGATGAAGCAAAGGTCGCACGGCGAGTCCTCGTCACAGGTGAAAATCCGCTCACCGATTGCCCGCGGTGGGTTGAACGCGGCCGCAAGTGGGGTTGTGCGCGCCTCGTTCGCTTCCATCGCTCCCATAGACTGCGCTTGCCGGCGGCTCTTCTGGATCGGCTCGTTTCGGCGGTTTCCTCGCGCCGACCGTCGGCAATAGCCGCCACCAGCCCGCTCCGGGTCACCCTCAGATTTGCGATATCCGGTTCAGCGCATGGCGGATGCGGGGGGAAGAGGAGCCGATTCCCATTTGCCCGGCCCAGCCCGGCGCCAACCCCCCCGTCGCGCCCACAGCCGCCCGGGCCGCGCTCGCTGTTTCGTTTCCCGCCGGTGCGGCCCGGACCCCATTGCGGGCGCCGCCGGTTTCGGGTAGGCTCCCGTTATGACCACGGAAAACCCGTTTCCCGGCATGAACCCGTTCCTTGAACGGCACTGGTCCGACATCCACACCAGCCTGATCAGTTACATTCGCGACGCCCTCGCCGAACAAATGCCGCCTGGCCTCAACGCCCGCAGCGAGGAGCGGGTCACCCTGCATTCGGCCGACGACGATGGAGGCGCGCTGCGCCCGGACGTCGCCGTCATCGAACCGTGGCGGACCGGCCAGGCGCCCCGCTGGGAACCTGGCGCCGCCACGGAAGGCGAACGCGTCGCCGTCGCCGAGCCCGAGCGCATTCCGGTTTACGAAGAAACGGAACGCTGGATCGAAATCCGCGATGCCAACGGCCTGCTCATCACCGTCATCGAGGTGCTCAGCCCCACGAACAAAGGCGAAGGCGCCGAGGCCTACCGGTCCCGGCAGGCCGCCTATATCCATTCGCGCGTGAATCTTGTCGAGATCGACCTCCTGCGCGCCGGCGCCCACGTCGTCGCGGTGCCCGCCGCCTCCGTCAAACCCCGCGGCTCGGTGCGCTACCTGATCTGCGTCACGCGCGCCGCCGCGCCCGCCATCCGCGAAGTGTACCGGCTCCCGCTGCGGGAGCCATTGCCCAACATCCGCATCCCCCTGCGCACGACCGACCCCGACGCAATTCTGCGTCTCCAACCTTTGATCAACCGCTGTTACCGCATGGGCGGCTACTGGTCCGCCGACCACCGCAACGTCCCGGAACCCGCGCTCCCCGAAGATGACGCCAACTGGGCCGCCGGCGTCGTTGCGGCCGCGGCGCGGCCGCCGGGTTAACCCGGCTCTCGCATAACGGCGGTTCCGTCTCAAGGACGGTACAAAGCATCTCTTACCGCCTTACCGCCGGCCGCGAAACAGAAGCAACGAACCCAGTCCGCCGAGCACCAAGCCGAACGCGCTTGGCTCAGGAATCGCCGTCACCACAATGTTGTCCAACAACGCAACGCTCGATTGAAAGTTGGCGGTAAGCGAGTTGTCCATCTTGATGTAGAGGTAGCCGCCATTGGCCACCGAAGCGGAGAAACTCCCGCCCATGTTCTCCAGCGCCGACCAATGGCTGGCGTTCGTGGTGCTGGGAGTGTCGGTCGTCGTACGAACGGTCGTGCGTGTGTCGAATGTGGTGTAAGTCGAGTCGTCCGTGGACCATTGGAGGGTGAAGGTTTTCACGTTCGCATCCCCGCTCAGATACCACTGATCCAGCGTGAAGGACCAGTCCGAGACCGTAGCGCCTGTTCCGTTCTGGATGCGCAGGGTGAGGTAACTGCTCCGGGCGGTACTGAGGGCAGGATCTCCCAAGGCATACCCTATGCCGCCGGAGGAAATCGGCGCGTATTGGCCCGCTGAGGTTCCTCCATTGGCAAAACGCTGGGAAGCAATGTTGCCGAAACTATCCGTGGTATCCGCATCGAGATTGGCGTTAGTCCCAAACGAGGTCCGCGCGCCCGCTGAGAGACCACCTACGGCTATGCCACTCGTTTGGATCGCGAATGCTTCCGAAAACAAGGCGCTCGGCCTGTTGGCGTTACCTGCGCTGCGCTCAAAGGAAGTGGGTTCGGAGAGGACGGGGTTGGTGCCGGCCGCCCCCGCGCCGGTTTTGTATCCGTAGGTGTTGGTGACGGTGGCTTCGAAATTGATCGTCACCGGCGTGTTGATGCCCGAGACGAGCAATTGAGCGTGGGCGGCCGGGAGGCCGATGGCCAGGAGCCCGGTGGCGAGCGTGAGCAGGCGGCAAGAAGAAGTTTTCATGGCATCTTGAGTCTTTCTATGTGGTGGTTTCTGTTCCGAACCGCACCGTGCGGCAGCGGACTGAATCGGTCAAAAGAAATTCTTCGAGAGGCCGGACTTTCTGATCTAAACGTTAACATGCCTCTTGACGGGCAACGCATCGGCAAACGGATTCTCCGGGCATTTCTTGTTCCCAGTGATCATCCTGGCGAGGCATGGCCTCAGACCATTTTTTACCACGGATGACACGGATAGGCACGGATAAGGAGGAGCTTTCGATCATCCGTGACCAGCCGTGCAATCCGTGGTTCTATCTCTTCGGCAAAACTTGGCTCGTTTGCACGGAATTTTCGGTTTCAAGGACTCTACAAGGCCACGCGGGGCGTGGGCGCTTTGGCGGTGAAAACGTAGCTGCCCGAGCCAGCCTCGATGACGGCCTTGCCGTCGCGGGCTTCGACTTTTCGAATGCCGGGCGCTTTTGCCACGGGAACGCCGCCCTCCCGCACCGAGGCCGGGTCGGGCGTGGGAACATGCACCGTGGCGGTGGTGTTGGCCGGAACGGTGACCTCCATCGTGAGTTTGCCGTCCGCGAGTTTCCAGTTGCTGAAGATCTTGCCGCGCACGCTGTCGTAATCGCATTTGACCCAGGTCACGTCGCCAACGATGGCGGGGTCGATGCTGAAGTGTTTGTAGCCGGGGTGCGCCGGGTCGGGCTTGATGCCGGCCAGGCCATCGACGAACCACGGCACGGCGATGTAGGAGGAGTGGATGCGCGAGGCTGTTCCATCCCAATATTCCCAGAACGTCGTCGCTCCCTGGTTGAGCATGTTGCCCCAACTCGGGTATTCCGTGCGGGTGAGCACGGTGTGGGTCAGGTCGCCGCGATCCTGTGCGTTGAGGTACTTGAAGATCTGGAAAGAACCCAGCACGCCTGACCAATTGTGTCCTTTGCGGGCGACGAGGATATTGCGCTCGAGGTTGCCGAGAACCCGCTGGCGCGTCGCCTCATCGGGCGGGACCTTGGCGATGAGAGGCATGACGAGGCAGGGCTGCTCATTGAGCACGTAGAAACCGCCCTCCTGATCGTAGAATCTGGCGTGAACCGCCTTGCGAATCTCCTCCGCCCGCTGTCGAAAGGCGGCGGCATCCTCGCGCTTATCGAGCCGGCCGGCGATTTCGGCGGCAAGCTCCAGGCTGAGGATATAGTAACAATTGTTGAATAGCTCGCGCTCGCGCACCGGGAACTTGGCTGTGCCTTCCTTGAGTCGTCTTTCGAAGTCCGGGTTGCGTGTCTGGTTGCCGTCGGTATCGGGAATCGCCGAGGCCCAATCGCCCAGCAACGAAAGATTGGTAATATTGCCTTTATGGACAATAAGCCCTTCGCTGTCGGTCTGCTGTTGGGATAAGTAATTTAAAAAGGCTTTGAGGGCCGGATAGTTCTGCTCCAGCATGCGCTTGTCGCCGTAGCGCGGGTAGTGCTCCCAAGGAACAATCGCGGCCGCGGTCATCCCCCAGGGCGGGCCTCCGCCGCCGAACTGCTGTGGCGCCGTATTCGGCAAGCTGCCATCGGGTCTTTGCACATCGCGCCAGTCGCGCAGCCACTTGTCCAAGGTCGCCTGCATGTCGAAACGCGACATGGCAAACTCCGATGGCGCGGCGCCCTCGGCTCCATACCCGCATTTTTCACGGTGGGCGCAGTCGGTCGGACAACCACCCTGCACCAAGGCCCGGTAGGTCCAGGCCATAGTGTCGGCGATGCGGGTCAGCATCTCGTTCGAGCAGGAGAATTCGGTCGCGACCGGGAAATCGGTGTGGATGACCAAAGCCGTCGCGTCCTCGGGCTTGGGCGGCGCGTCAAGCCCCTTGATGCGCACCCAGCGAAACGAACGGTAGTTGAAGCGATTGCAGAAATCCGCCTTGCCCGTCTCGTCGAGGATCACATCGTCCACCTGCCGGCCCACGTGGGCCATTTTATCACTATCGAAATAGCTCAGCGATATCTTTTGGCCTGGTGTCCCGGAAAGACGAAGCCGCAGCCACCCGGTGTAGCAGCGTCCCATGTCGAGGAGGTAATCCGAGCCATTATTGTCCACAGCGCTAACCGGGAAGGAGTCCGTGATGCGATCTGGCTCGCAATTCTGCGCACTCAGCGCCTTCGGATTGGCTGGGATGATGGTGGCGGGCTTCCAATCGCTCTCATCAAGACCGGGGGCGCTCCAGTTGGGATTCTCCAGCCGGGCATCGAACAATTCTCCACCGAAATCGGTGTAGCGCCAGTTCCCTTGGAAAGAGATCGGGCTGGGATGGGTCTTCCACGTCTCGTCGGTGGTGATGCTCATTGGTTCCCGCCCATTGAGTTCGATGGCGATCTGGCCCAATGCCGCCGCCCCGTGCTTGGGATTGTAGGAACTCCACGCCGCCCATCCTTGCCCAAGCCAGAGGCCGATGGTGTTTTCGCCGGGTTGGAGCAATTCGGTGATGTCACGGGTGACATAGAGCACGCGGCTGTCGAGCTTGCTGACCGCCGGGCTCAGCACGTCGTCGCTTGCCTTCTTGCCGTTGACGAAGAGTTCGTGGTAGCCGATCGAGGCGATGGTGGCGATGGCGCGCGCGGGTTTCTTGGGAATGGTGAAACTCTTGCGCAGCCATGGCGCCGTGCGTGGGACCTCCTGGCCATCGGGCCCTTTGATGACGACCGGCCCACCATACGGCCCGGTCAAGTCGGGCTTGGCTAGAGCGTATTCATCGGAAATCCACTTCCCTTTCCAGTCCTCGGGCTTGAGCAGGCCCATGCTCCAGAAGGCGGGCTCGCTCCAGGCCGAGGGTTTGTCCTGCCCGTCCCAGACCATGACCTTCCAGTGCGCGAACTGCCCGGAGGCGAGTTCCTTGCCCGCGTAGGGAAGGTGGAGAGTTTGGTCGGAGGCGACCTTGCCGCTGTCCCACAGGTCGCCCTCGTTGGCGGCGAGCTTCTCAGGCGTCGAGGCCACGAGGACGCGGTAGGCGCTTTGCCTGGCGTCGCGTCCGTCGGCGGCCGCGATCCAGCTCAGCGCGGGCGGTTGGGCGTCGATGCCCAGCGGGTTGACGAGCGCCTCGACGCGCAGGCGCTCCGGGCGCAGGCCGTTGTCCGCCGCATGGACGGCTGCCAGGGTGAAGGCCGTCAACATGGCGGCGGCAAATAGGGTTATTGGCCTGAGTTTCATGAGTTGGTTTAGTTGTTCAATGTTTGATCGCGACAGCTTTTTCCTGGTCGGGCAGGAGGCGGTCTCCTTCCCAGCGCAGCGGCACCAAGGCGGGGCGCTCCACGAACGACACCCGCTGCTGCGCGATTTTGTCGGTTCGGCACACGAAGACGCATCCCCACCAGTTGCCCTCCCGGTCTTGGAAAGGATTGCCGTGGCCGCCGCCGGTGATCAGTGTCCGCCGAGGCCCGTAGGGGCCGTGCAGATGATCCGACGACGCAATCACCGCGTCGTAGCTGACGATCGGGCCATCATTGTGGCCACGGTGATTGTAAGTCGTCACGCCATCGATGAGATGGGTATGGATAGATTGGACCAGATGATAGCGGCCGGCGTGCTTGAAGATGTGCACCCCTTCGCGGGCTGGCTCGGGATTGAATCCACCCGCCTCGTAGGGATTGACGATTTCCGTCAGAGTGTCCATCCGGTCGTTGAGCCGCCCGAGCATTCCATGGGCCCAGACGAACCACAGGGTGCCGTCTTCCTCGTAGATCTTGCCATCAATATAGTTGGTGAGCGGAAAGTCGGTGGTCGGCTCGTAGGGGCCTTGGGCTTCGCCGCTCGTGCTGCGCAGGATGAACATGCCGCCGAAGAGATGGCCGACCCATTGATCCGGAGAGGCGCCCATGTTGAAGTTCATGCACCCGACGATGAAGTAGTTGTCGTGCTTCTTTGAGTAATGGATTTTCGGGCTCCAGAAGGCGCGCCTGACCGGCACGTCCGGCGGAGGCGGGTTCTTGTAAAAGGTCTCCGGGGAAACGAGTTGTCCTCCTTCGGGGTAATGGACGCGGAAGCTCCGCATCCACTCGGGGCCGTCGTCGAGGTTCCAGACCAGTCCGAGCGGCTCCCATTGCCGAAGGTCCGGCGAGCGCCAGACATGGGCACCATCGTTCCAGACCCAAGGAGCGCCGGCGGGACCGGCGTCTTCGCGCACGGGGATCAGACCTGAAGGGGGTTGAGTGGTTCCGCTCAGATAATAGTGTCCGTCGCGTCCGATGCACACGTGCGGATCCCGCACCCAGAAATCGAACAATGGCTTCGTTCCTTGTGGGATCTGCGTGGCCGGGTCGTTGACGTCAACATCTCCGTATCTCATACTTGGCTCCGGGTTGGGGTTGATCTGATGGTCATTGGGTTTTCTTCGGTTTTCATTTGTTGGGGCTGTTGCTGTCGTCATCCAGCACGACGGTGCCGAATTGGCTTGGATCGGTGCGGTTGTTTGCGGTTCCCTGCCAGACGAGGGTGGCGGCGGGCTTGCCATCGCGGACATCGTCCATGATCATGAGGTCGAGGCCGATCACTTGGCCGGGGCGCAAGGTTTGCCGCTGACCACGGAAGTGCGTCACGCGCTTGTCGATGCGGAAGAGCGCCATCCAGCCACCTTCGATCTCGATATTGCGGCCAGTGATCTGGAAACCGTCGCCGACGATGAATTCCCGGTGCGGGTAAACCTGGCCGCGTTGGAGTGGGCAATAACGGTCGTCCTGGTTGTAGATGGTCTCCCGGTTGTTCAGGCCATCAATGCAGGCGATGACGTAGTCGCCCGACATGGCCGGGCCGTGTGCGGCGGGTGCCAGGTTCTTGCTGCCATCCTTGATTTTTACCGCGATCCAGAGGAAATCGTCTGTATAGGCGACATCGAAGGCGCCCTCGAGCGATGTCTTATCGCCCTCGACCTGCTTGCGGATGGGGTAACGGAAATCCCATGCCGACACATCAGGTGCGAAATCCTTTTTGTGTGCGTCAAAAGGCGGATTCTCCTTGAGGCGGCGTGCGATGGCAACCTCACCCGCGGCGGGGGCAACGCGGAGTTCGAGCGGGCGCTCCGCCTTTTGCGCGCCGGCGCCGACGCCGCAGGAGGCGGCAACCATGAGCTTGAATGTTCCCTCCTTGCCGGGAGCGCCCCAGAGCCGGCCGTCGCTGTCGAGCCGCAAGCCCGGCGGGAGGTCTTCCTCTTTGGCGCTCCAGACATTCTCGCCGTCGATGCCGCCTTCGCAGACCAGCCGGTGCTCGAAGAAACCGCCAAACGTGACCTTCGGCAGCGTCTGCTCCGGTACAATCAACGGCCGGGCATCTTTGACATGGAGAACAAACTCCCGTTTGGCCTTGGAGCCGGCCGAGTCGGCGACCTCGGCGGTCAGCTTGAACGCGCCGGGTTGGGTCGGAGCGCCGTGAATAACACCATAATCGGCCAGCTCCAGCCCCTCCGGAAGAACGCCGGACACGAGGTTCCAACGGTAGGGCGGTTTGCCGAAGGCGGGGAAGAGTTCATAACGATAAGGCTGGTTGGCGGTGGCGTCGGCGAGGATGGGCGTCGCGATGCGCAAGACTTCGTCGGAGTTCACGCCGGTGAGGGGATGCGAGGCGACGATCTCCCATGCGGTCTCTTGGATGATTTTAGCCAGCTCGGGCGTGATCTGGATCATCGAGCCGAAGAACCCCGGACGTTGCTGATACTCGCCGACCGGCAGGCCGACGGGCGACTTGCCGAAGAGTGTCGCGTAGATGGTGCAGGCGATGATGTAGGAGCCGTCGTTGGTCACATGCACCTCGTCGGCGTAGAAGTTCCAAGGGGTTTGGTAGCCAGGCATCTCTCCTGCCCGCATTTTCTGGCCCAGCAGTTGCATGACATGCCCGACCGGAATCAGGCGGGCGGGCTTCCTGGTGATGCCCTCGGTATTGATGCCGTGAACATAGGTTTCGTATTCGCTTTTGTAGGAGCGGTTGAGATAGCGCGGACGAATATGCTCTGGGAACTTGGCGATGACCTCGGAGTAGTTGAAAGCCTTGTCGACCTTCAGCCATTGCGGGGTGGCGAATGGCGCGGCGCCGTCGAAGCGGATGTCCCAGTTGTTCGATACGGGCTGGGTCTGTCCATCGCCGCCGCTGCGCGAGGGCCATTGGGCGTAGATATAGACCTGCGCCTCCGGGCTTTTCTTCATCAACTCGCGAACAAAGTTCAGCGCGGCCGGGTATTGTTGCTCGAACGGCCGGCCGAATGGCTGCAAAGTCATGGCGTCCCACTCGAATTCCGAGAGGGCCCGGCCCCAGTTGCCGTATTTCGGAACCGTGAAGCCGCCAGAGTCTTTCATCCCCCAGTGCAGGTCGATCGTGCAGCCCGGCGCCTCCTGCCGCCCATAAACCAGTTTTTCACCCCCCGCCGCGGCCAGCTTGACGAAACCATCGTAAACAAGCTGCCCGGTGAGGCTATTGCCGATGAAGTAAACACGGAGGCCCTCTTCACCGCGGCAAAGGCTGCCCCACGCGCAAAGGTGAAACGCCGCGCATGCGGCAAGGAAGAGTCGTTTCATGATTGGGATGGGCTCGATTTCTTCATCGGTCGATTCCTCTCCTGTTCGTTGTCAGTAAACGCTTTTCCCGACGACATCCATATCCCACGGGAAGCGCATCACGGGCGGGCTGGCGTTCGGTTCGAAGTGCAGCGGCAGGACGACCGGACCGTCGCGGCGCGGCGCGGCGTAGGGACCCATAGGCTGCGGAATGAGATACCAATCCCCGCGTTCTCCCGGCCCGGCGATGGTGATGTTGCCGGTGTAGGGCAGGTAGGCGAAGATGTGCCACGGGCCGTCGAAACGTTCGCTCCAGAGAAGCTTGCCGCCGTAATCGCCGCGGGCATCCACGAGATACTGGAACCAGCGGCCGCTATGTTGGAACATATGCCCGCCGATGTCGTCGGTGTGCGCGCTGCCATCGGCGATGGGGCCGCAGACGAGTTTGCCCCAATCCGGCCTGCCGCTTGCGTCCGCATGCTTGTAGCCGCTCAGGTCGGGCAGCAGCTCACCCATCGCGCCGATGCCGAAGTGCAGATAGAGATTGCCGTCGTCTGCTTGCAGCGGGAAATTGAGGTCGCTGCTGAATCTGCCGGAAATGCGTTTGTAGGGCCCCTCGGGCTTGCCGGTCTGGCTTTTTAGGATGTAGCCGCCGAAGTTCTTTCCCTCGACGCCGCCCATCCAACAGGTAATGAAATAATCCTCGCCGAACTTGTGGATCATCGGATGCCAGACTTGGTAATCCTTGCCGAAACCCACGTTGAACACGGTCGGCGTCTCGGCGGTAGGCCAGCCTTCGTCCTCCTTCATTTCGCGGTAGCTGAACACGGCCGGCGCATCCCAGTCCTGAAGCCCCTCGCGCGATGCGCCGGGGCGGTGCAGCGGGGTCCAGTTCTTCAGGTCCTTGGACTGCCAGATCACGACACCCGCGTTGAGTGAGCGCGAGGGGACAGGGCCGCCTGGGGCGGAAAAGCCTGCATACCACGTATCGCCAATGCGGTTGAAGCGCGGATCGCGCCAACCTGGTCGGGGAATGGTCTGGGTAATCTCATCCCATGGGCCGCGGGCGGTGAAGAAGTCCTGCGAGTTCTGAGGCGACTTGACGGGTTCGCCGTTGAAGTCGCGTCCGCCGCGCGGTTCGAGCCGGACGAGGCCCGGTCGGTCGCGGAAGACGGCGGAGAAATCCCCGCCGAAGAAGGTTGCATACAGCGTGCCGTCCGGGCCGGTAAAGACATTGTTCTGGCCGCCGTGGCGCACCATGAGCAAGGGCGCGGCCCATGGGCCTTGCAGCGAAGGGGCGCTGGCGATGAAGGTCTCGCGGTTGGCGCGTCCGTAGCTTTGCGTGATGGCCGAGAAGGTCAGGCCGATCCGCCGCTCTTTGGTGGCCGGGTTATCGTAATGGAACAGGAAGCCGCCCTGCGGATCGATGAGGTCTGCCTCGCCCATGCCCCCGTAGGCCCAACCGCCAGGACGCAATGGCCCCATCGCCCAAAGCAGCGCCTGCGGCGGCCCCGCCAGCTTGCGCCGGGACTCGTCAAGCCGCGCGAGGAGCAATTGTCCCCAAGTTAGCCAGGCCGCGCCGTCCTCTGAAAAGAAAGAAGGCGAGCCGCCGTTGGCAGCCAGGCGGCCCAAGTCCTCGTAGGGCCCCTCCGCCTTGCCAGGGGTGCTCTTCAGCAACCCGACACCGCGCCCGTTCATCGAGTAGGCGATCCAGAACGTGCCATCGGCAAACCGGATATCCGGCGCGGTAACGCCGCGGCAGAAATCGAGGCGGGCCGGGTTGTCCCCGGGAATGCGGAACTGTTTCTGCCATTCGCCGCCGTCCTTCTCAATGTCCCAGACCTTGCCGAGATAGGTCCAGTCTGCGAGGTCGGTCGAACGCCAGACGTGGATGCCATCGTTGTTTTGGAAGTCGGGCTCTCCGTCCTTCCGCGAAGCAACCGTGCCGACCATGTAGTAGGCATCGTCGTCGCCGCCCTTGGTGATGCTGGTGTCGGCCAAGGGGATGTCGAGCATCGGGACGAGCTTGTGAAGGCCGGTCGCCTCGTTCTTCTCGAACCACCGCCCGGTCGCATTTGCGGCGGCGTAGTCGAACATGGTCATCGCGCCCGGTTTCGCGGCGAGCTTGCCGGGAGGCGCCGTCGGAGCGCCCGGGGCCACCGCCATGCGGCCGACCTGGATCGTGACGGGGACCAGCACGGGCGCGTCCCCAACCGAATACGAGGCCATCAACCCCTTCTCACCGGCCTGAAAGAGGACGACCGGCCCAGAACCGGCAATCAGCGGCTGGGGCTCGGAGTAAGGGCCCAGCAGATTGTCGGCCACGGCGTAGAAGCTATCGTCGCGGCGGAACCCCGCCCCGTCGGTGTAGGCCGCCCACGTCAGGTAAAACTTGCCATCGTGACGGAAAACCGACGCGACCCGCTGGTCGAATTGTTTGGCCACCCATTCGGCGCTGGGGAATCCCGTGACCCGCGAAAGCAGGAACTCGACTGGTTTCTTGGCGTCGGTGCCGTCCGGATTGAGCTGGCGCAGATATCCCGGCCCCCAAACCAGAAAAAGCCCGCCGCTCGTGTCGGCGACGAGGCTGCCACCGCCCGGGCCGCGCGAGAATTTCTCCGCCAGAGCCGTCGTGTTCGTCTTTGAAATCTCCGGGTCCTGTTTGAACGCGATCTCATACGGGCCGGACGGTGCCCCGGACTTCGACCGCAACACGCCGACATCCTGCCCGCACATCGAATCGGTGAGGAAAGCCTTCCCCTCAAAAAAGAGCAACCGGGGCGTGGTGACGCCGCGCACTGGACTGGAGCCGTAGGGACGGTCGGAGGGGAAGAAGTGCTGGGTGCGCCAGCGACCATACATGCCCTGCATCGGCTGCTTTCGGTTAGTGCGTTCGCTTTCCATTTCCCAAACTAGGCCCTCGTCGTTCCAATTCACCAGATCGATGGAGGACCAGAGCTTGATGCCGTCGTTGTCGAGGAAATCCGGCTGGCCGTCGGGCCCGATGCTCAGCTTCGGCTCCGCCATGCCGAGGTCCTTGCGCATCACCCGCGTGCCCAACAGATAGTACGTGCCGTCGGGCGCGCGGGCCACCGCCGCGTCGCGCAATGGCTCGCCGATCTTTGGGTGGATAATCTCCGCCGCAGGGAGGGAGGCCAGGCTGGCCGCCAGCAGGGCGATGCCTGCCAGCTTGGCGATTGGGTTGGTTGCTTGTTGGTTCATGATTTGATTACCCCTTTTTGGCGGATTGCTATCTCAGCGTCCGTGGTCACCGTCGCTTCGAGCGGCGCGGTGAAGGCCTCCCATCCCCCGGCGGGCAGTTGTTCACGGGAGACGGGCTGGTCCGGCATGGTGTTGGCGGTTTCGGCCCGCGCGGATGAAAGGAACAGCGGGAAGGCCAATATGGCGGCGAAAAGGGGAGGACAACATTTCATGGTTTTGTGTTCTGGATGGCTGATTGAGTGGTGGCGTTAAATACGGAGAATAGGGGTTCGTTATTGTCCACCGGTTTGCGGATGCCCCTCACTCCAACGCCAGCGGAGTGATCTCGATGGACGACACGGCCCATCTCGCTGCCCATTGTCCGGTTGAACCAAAGGTGACCGACAGTCTGCCCTCGAGTGCCATCACATCCGTCGAGCATTCGAAGAACTCAACCCGCTTGGTGTTGATATTGGAAGCTCGCAGCTCGCCCTGGACAATGACGCTGGCGCGGGTCTGCCGTCCCTCGGCATCACCCGTCCGAACGACCACCCGGTACTTGCCAGGAGGAACATCGGCAAGGAATGTCCGGTGGATACCGGCGGACACGCAACCCGCGTGGGAGCCTGAAGCGGACTCGCGGTGATGCTCACGCATGCCAACCGCATGTCTCCAGCCATAACCTTTCCCCCCGGCACGATAAGAAAGGGAAGCACCAACCCGCTCGGCTCCGGCAACCGGCGGTTGACCGTCGGAAGCGAAATCGAAGCGCCACTGAGGACGCGGCCGAGGTGCGGGGTGATCGGTCACAGTCTCCCGCGTGAGCTTGGCAAAGACGGCGGAAACCGCCACAGGGCCGGAAACCGGAACAAACTCGATACTCAAAACACCGCCCGAAGACGGGACATCCCGAAGCGAGACCACTCTGGCACGCCTTCCGTCGGCAAACAAATCCACCTCGATCGGGTCGCGATCCGCCACCCGCACCGAAACCACCCTTTCCCCCGGCCTGGAGACCAAGTGCGCGGGGAAGACGATGTCCACGTCGTAGAATCCTTCGGGAAGCACCCTGTTGTCCTGCTGAAGCTCTCCACAGACATGAAATGTGAACGCCTTATCGATTTCGCCGTGGCTGTCCGCAATATGATCCTCCCACGGAGCATCCAGCGGCTGGGGGGCCGTTGCGACGTAGCGCATTCCTTCAGCCACGCAGCGATGCACAGGCCTGGCAACCCCGTTTTTATCAACATGAAAGGCCATGTCCCAGTTGCCGACGGGACCGAATTTGGCGCCATAAAACGGGTAGACGCCTTCCACCTTGCAACGCCACAAGACCTGGCGCACAAAACGGCCATACACCTCGGCGATCTGCCCTTTGTCGATGGCATGAATCCGCGAAAGCCCGTTTTGCGGGATGGCTTCGAGCGCTTCTACAAACAGCCTGCCCGTCTCAATCGGGTCCTCGGGCAGGTCCCTGGCATCGCGGAAATGCAGGGCGAACGAAGTTTCGAGCATCCGCTTGGCGAAATAAAAATAACGGTTGTAGTACTCGACACGGGCGCGCGCCTCGGGACTCATGTTTCGGGAAAGCAATCCGCGCCCCAACTCGACGAGACGGTCATACGGTTCGACCAGCCGCCGGTTCTCCTCCCGGCTCCATCCGCAGAGGGGGTAAAAGTGAAAACTGTCGTAAAACATGTTGCAACACAGCTCTCCAAATCCCTCGCAATGAGAGACTTTATGCGCCCACATCGTGGCCTCCTCGGAGGCGTTGTTCCGCCCGAGAATATCCCCGACAAAGCGGATTTCGCTGGCGGCTCGGGACTCGTCCGCTGTGGCCTGCCAGAAATTATTGGACCAGTGCTTCTGTTTCAAATCGGTTGGGCGGGTGGCGAAATGGCTCATGAACGCGCCCGCAATCCCCATCGCCTGCCCCTTGCTGGAAAAGAACTCGTCCACTTGCCAGACGCCGGTTCCGCCGATGATGTGGGAGACGTCTTCCTGGAGGTAGGTGATCGGAAGGAACCACCGGGTGGAATCGGCCACTGCCTTGCGATAGTTCTCGTAGTCGTAGCCGATCCCGGCCTGCTGGATGTGGTTGCCCGAGAGGAAATCCAGCTCCGGCGGGCAGAAAATATTGGCGTGCCGAATGGCATCCACGCCGTCGGTGTCGATGGTGGACCACCAGCCGAAGCCGCGCCGCATGTCGGTGCGCCCCAACTCGTCAAGGGCACGGGAAAACGCCCGCGCGATCTTGCACATCACGAACTGGTAGCATCGCTGGCTCCACGCCGCGACGGCCGGACAGTCCTCATGGCCTTTCTCCATTTCCTCCCGCCAGGCCGGAGGCAATTCACGCGGGCGGACGTCGAGCGAGTTGCGGTTGATTTGGCCACGCCAGAAGGCGGCCAACCCACCCAGCCCCGGCCGATCCTCGACGACCTGCCGCACCTGCGCCTTGATAAAGGCGAATCCTCCGGGCGTGTCGGTGTTTGGATACCAGCGCTCCCCGGGCGGCCAGTTGCCATCCTCGTTGGCCACATGAAAGCGGTCGCTCTCGGGCAGGGTCTTGATTTGCTTCTGATCCACGGCACCCTTGCCGAAGTTGTCCATGTCGAGCGTCTCGTAGGTGAGAATCCCGTATTCATTGCGCGCGAAGTCGATGAATTCCCGGTAGAGCTGCTTTTCGCGCGCGATGCGCTCCTCTTTGGTGGCTTCAAGGCAGGAGTCGGAGCCGTGAACGGGATGCTTAAAGAGCCAGCCGCCGCGAGGGAGCAGGCGCATGTCCCAGATGTTGCGCGTGCTCCATTCGTGCCCGTGCCGCGTGCTGGTCGGATCCTGCGAAAGATTTTTGATCCCGTTGAACTCGAACTGCCTCACCGCGTAATGCTCGTAGGTGTGGATATTGAGCCAGTTGATTCCCGTGCGGGCGATCCGCGCGATGTAATCCTTCCATTCGTCGAAATTCATCGTCGTGGGGCTCCCGTAAAAGGAATGCCACGGATTCATCCCCCTCACTTCGAAAAGCGGGCGGTCCGAGTGATCCCACAGCGTGAAATCAAATGGCCCTTTCGCCGCGTTCTCCATCACGGTCTCGTTGAAATAGAAGGCGACGCCCAGCTTCGCTTCCACGAAACGGAAGACGCCATCCATGGCGGCTTTGGAATTCCCCCCGCAGATGATTCCCACTTTCCGGCCCTGCCAGGAAATGTTTTTGACTACAAACGATCCTTTGGCGGCTATTTCGCCCGGCTGAACCCAGTCGGCAAGGAAGGGCACACTGCACCGGGCGCCGATCACGATGAAGTTGCCCCGCTCCGGCAGAGAGGCGAGAAGAGGGAATTCTGTCTCCGGATAAATCCGGTGAAGCAGGGAGGAGAGCTCTGTGGCGGCACGACGCTCGACGCCGGCGCCGGTGGATTCGGTATGAACAATGGGAATGCAATGCATATGTTTTTGAGGGTATCGGGGTGGGAGATTGAACGGTTCGGTGAGGATGCCCGGAATGGTTTACGTGGTGTTTATGGCTGTTGCGGCGCGCGGGCAAGGAAGGAGGCCCGGCCGCCTGGGCTCTCCGGCGATGGGCCTGGCGCGCGGAAAGGGATTCTTGGCTGCTTGCGCACGCCCGCACAATACCCAAGGCGGGCAAGGCGGTTGCCCTCTTTCTCGGGAAATGATGCTAAGCGTTAGATTCGTTCCCGGCTCCACCCCCCGGCACCGTGCGGCAACGGGCGTTCGGGGACGCCCGGAACTGCCCGCGCCGGGGGTTCACCCCATGGCCACCGCCGACTCGAACACCGCCAGAACTTTCTCGGGCGGGATGTCGGGCTGGATGTTGTGGACCGTCGCGAAGACAAACCCGCCCCCCTCGCCGAGCACGCGGATGTTCTCCCGCACCTCGGAACGAATCTCCGCCACCGACCGGAAGGGCAGGGAGAGCTGCGTGTCGATCCCGCCGCCCCAGAAGGCGAGGTCCTTGCCGAATTCGGCCTTGATTTTCGCCGCCGCCATGCCGCGGGCCGACGTTTGCAGCGGATTGAGAATGTCGATGCCAATCTCGATGAAGTCCCGCAGAATCTCCGAGACCGCCCCATCGCAGTGGATGAACACCTTCGCCTTCGTCCGCGCCTTCACGAACTCGATCCAACGCCTCTGGCGCGGCTTGAACAGGCGGCGGTACGTTTCCGGCGAGATTTGCAGCGCGTTCTGCGCTCCGAAATCGTCGTTGAGCTGGATCACGTCGAGGTGCGGCCCGGCGAGGGCGAGGTACTGGCCGAGGATGTCGAAATCGTGTTCGAGCAGGCGGTCAAGCCATCGCTCCACCAGCGCCGGCTCTTCCAACAACATCAGCATGAAGCGCTCGTGTCCAAACAGAACCAGGCTCAGCTCAAAGAAGGAACAGTTCCACATGGGCAGGCTTCCAAAAAGCGCTTTGTCCGACCCCGCCATCCGGTTGAGCCGTTCCCGCACAAACGCTTCCTCCCGCCCGCTCCAGGGATCGGGAAACTGGTAGGCGTCAATCTCTGCCGGCGTTTCAGCGGCGGCAAGGGGCGCGTAGGTTACGTCGAAGTAATACGACTCGGGACTGCGCCAGGCATACGGCACGCCGTCATGAACGATTTCGATGCGCCCGGCGGATGCCTCACGGGTTTCGAGCCCCTCGGGCACGAGGCAGTGCGTCCCGTCGGTCAGCGCCCCCGGCTTCCACCGGTCCAGGCACAGGAAAGGCATGGCGGAAGTCAGCGCCAGGCGCGGAACGGGCAACACGTCCACCCCGAGCCGGTCCGCGACGGCGGGCGAGACCTCCGCAAGCTGCTGTTTGCAGTCGAACACGCGCACCTCTTCCTCGATGCCCAGATGGCCGAGAAGATTGCGGTAGGCGATGGCGCTGATCCCCGACGTGCGGGTCGCGCCGAGGTCGATGGGAGGCCGTTCCGTTTCGGCGTGGCTTAGTGCCGCTTGAACGCGTTTCCTGGAGGTCATCAATGGAATGATCTTCCCGCGGCGCGGTGGCAAACCCCAGCCCCAAAGCCGTGGTATGTCTCCCCTGAAACCGTCACAGCCCTCGGCGCCGGACGAGAAGCATCGCGCCGAGCCCGATGGCGGCAAGCGCCAATGCCGAGGGCTCAGGAATCACCACCGCATCAACCGAAAACGCCTCCAGCGACCAGCGGGGGTTAATAGTACCACTACTAGGGGCGCCGAAGAAAGACGCATAGACACCCACGGACTGAATGTTGTTGAGCGAGAGTGCCCCGAATGATCCCGGCAAAGCGGTTAGATCCCCGCCACTCGCGGCAAGGTCAATGGACGCCCACTGCGATGTGCTAACTCCCGTCGAGTTAAACACATTCCCGACCAGGTCCGTGTCCGTTACGAAGCTTTCTTCCGAAACATAATAGGTTCCTCCGATCTGAACCAACCATCGCCCGGTTAGCGGTATCTGCGCGCTGATCTGAGCCCTAAAGGCGTTATTCGAGGCAATGTTAACTTGAGCGGCGTCGCCTCCGTTAAGGAAGTTCTCTTTCTTCCAGAGCGCGACAAGGGCGTTAAACTGGGTTACGCCATATCCGGGGTTGTTCGCTGACCCGAGAAGATAGCGGTCCACACCGCCAAGTCCGCCGCCATTCACCAGCCTATTATCCGTTCCAATTGAGGCGCCGCTGTTGAAAAACGTGTTGTTCTTGCCGCCATAGAATATTGAGCTCTGGACATTGAACTCGTTTGTGGTGAACATCGGCGTGCTTGTGTCGAACGGGATGACATTGCGCCTGTCGTTGGACGTTCCACCGCCATCATAATCGCCGGTTGTATCGCTGGCCGTGCGGCCGCTGTTGGTTGTCCCCCCGACCCAGCTGGTCGATGCCTGAAGATCGACGATCAAGGCGGCGGGGGCGGGGACCGCCGACGCGAGCCAAGCCGCAAAGGCGGCTCCAACGGCGTGGAAGGTAGGAACTCTTAAGGCGTTCATAGCTGTGTTCATGGCCTGCTTCTCCTGTTTTCTCCGCCTATGTCCTCTGATTTCCGGTTGGCCTTGTTCGTGGCCATCCGGCGCGGGCGGTCCTCCCGCCAGCGGATTTCAGTTAACAGCCATCTCCGTCGCGGGGCAAAGAGAATCGTGACGGTATTTCGTTGTAACGTTAGACAGCAAGGTGCGCCGCATCCCACCCGGCCTCGCGGATTCGGGGAAACCGGAGTCGTAAGTTGTTGATTTGGAACTGGAATGTTCAAAAGGTCTGCACTACAGCCGGGCTGCTCGGCGTGGGGGCCGTTTGTCCTGATTCGGGGCTTGGGCTGGGCGGCGGCTGCCGTTTCCAGAACCGGGCAAGGCCCATTTGCCCGTGAGGCTCGCAGGCCAGCCAGCACGCGCCCCACTGCCGCGGCCGACGCGGTTCCAAATCCTTGAAGTCGCGCCAACGGAAAGCGGTCCCACCGTGGCGCCCGATGCGTGGCGGTCCGCGGCGCGGGCGGGGCGCGCCCGCGGCCCGGCGCGGTCGCTCCGCCCTTTCCCGTGAATATCCTCGCGGGGCGGCTATTTTCTTGTAGCGTTAGATCGTGGCCATC
This sequence comes from uncultured Verrucomicrobiales bacterium, assembly GCA_964435495.1. Taxonomy (GTDB): domain Bacteria; phylum Verrucomicrobiota; class Verrucomicrobiia; order JADLBR01; family JAIBCM01; genus CAYSZK01. The sequence continues at coordinate 13,230 of CAYSZK010000019.1, read as the reverse complement.
AGCCCGCCAACCGTGTCCAAGTCCGCGGACACCCCGCAATCCAGCCCATCCGTCGGCCTCCGCGACGTGGCCCGCGAGGCGGGAGTGTCAATTGCGACGGCCTCATTCGCCCTCAATGGCAACCCGCGCTGCGCCGAGGCCACACGGGCGGCGGTGGCCGAGGCGGCGCGCCGCCTGGGTTACCGGAAGTCCGACGCGGTAAGCCGCACGCTCAGCGCGGTGCGAAGCCGCAGGCTGGACGCCTTTCGGGACACGGTGGCGTGCGTCTCCAGCGGCGCGAAACTGGACGCGGCATTGGAGCAGGCGCGCGGGGCGCCCGGCGCGGCGCATCCCCCTTTCATGGGGTGGACGCAGATGGCGATGTTCGCGCGGGGCCTGCGGACACGCGCCGCCGAGATCGGAGTCGCGTTGGACCACTTCAGCCTCGCCGAGGGGGAACCGGACGCCCTCGCGGACGTGATCCGCGCCCGCGGCATAGGGGCCGCCATCCTCCATCTGCGAAATTGTTCTTTTGAGCGGACACAACGTCTTGTGGCCGCGCTGGACGGCGTCCGGCTTGTGTTTCTCGGCCCAAGCCCCCTGAACCCGCCGCCCGGCAACGCCATTGGTTGTGATCTCTTCGCCGCGGGCCGCAGGATTTTCTTCGAGGCGTGGCGCGCCGGCTACCGCCGCGTCATCTTTTGCCGTCCGCCGGCAATCCTCGACCCCGAGCGGAGATTCGAGGCGGGGATCGCGTTCGCCCTGGCGAGCCGCCCCGAACCCCGTCCGCTGGAAACGCTCACGCCGGAGCAGGCCGAGATCGCGGCGTTTCGCGGCGTCTTCACCGCCGCCGGCCAGGAAACGTGCTTTATCGGCGACATTTCGGGGGAAATGATCCCGCCCCACAGCGCGAAAGCGCGCCTCGGGCGCCCGGGTTGGCTGGCGTGGCACGCCAATCTCATCCCAGGTGGCGCTGCGTCGGGCATCGACCAACGGGACGAAGAACAGGCGGGCTGCGCGGTCGAAGAGGCGCTGGCTCTTTCCGCGGGGGGCGGCGGCGCTTTCCGGTCCCATCACGACATGGAACTGCTGCTGGAACCCGGATGGCGGGCGGGGGCGTCCGGTCCCGTTTGGCGCAATGACCACCTGAATCTGCTTCCCGACACCCCATTCGAAGGCGCGACGGGCCCTTGGACGCCCCTGGCGCTGGGAAACGCCGCCACGGCCAGCTTTCGGTCCGATGAATCGTGGCGCCGGCTGATGCCGCTCCCGGTTCTCGAATCCGGGACGTGGAAGTTCCACGGTGTTCCGTTCCGCATGACGTCCGCGGCGCGCGGAGGCGCCGCCGGGCTGCTCCTTCTCGGTTCCTCGACCCTGTCAGGCCAGGGCCAGACGCGCCTGCCCTCCCACGCGGTGCTTCGCGTGGGCGCGCGTGTGCGTGCGATTTATTTCCTGCACATGTGCGGGTACCTCGCGCGGGGCGGCGAGATCGCCCGTTACACGTTCCGCTACGTTTCGGGCGCCACAGCCAGCGCGCCCGTCTTGCCCATTGGAAACCCCAAACACGGAAGCGGACCGGTGGCCGGGGCAAACATCCAGGATTGGAACCCCTCTTTCCCCCACTCGGCGACGGCCACATCGCGTCCGGTCTGCCTTCTCGACGCGTCTTGGCGCCCCGGCGAAACCGGCTACGCCTATGTGTATCGATGGACCAATCCCCATCCGCGCCGCACCTTGGAAAGTGTCCGCCTGGAGGTGAACCCGGCCAAGCCCCCGATCTTCGCGCTCTGCGCCCTGACCCTGGAGCGATGTTGAAGCTCCAGCGCATGCGCATCCGTCCCGCAAGGAGCCAAACGAAATCCCGATCCGCGCCCCTTCCACGAGCCGGTCCCGCGCCGGGGTGAACACTTCCCAGTTGCCCCCAAACCCCGTGGACCGCGTCCGCCTGTCATTGGTTTTTGGCCCTGGCGGTGTCACCGCGCCCGCCATCCGCGAAGTGTACCGGCTCCCGCTGCGGGAGCCATTGCCCAACATCCGCATCCCCCTGCGCACGACCGACCCCGACGCAATTCTGCGTCTCCAACCTTTGATCAACCGCTGTTACCGCATGGGCGGCTACTGGTCCGCCGACCACCGCAACGTCCCGGAACCCGCGCTCCCCGAAGATGACGCAAAATGGGCCACCGGCGTCGTTGCGGCCGCGGCGCGGCCGGCGGATTAAATCCCGGTCCGCGCCCATTCCGCGCCGTCCGGAATCGGATACGTGCCCGTCGCGTCAACGGGGTATTCCCACCGCCGCACCAGCTCTTCGCCCGGAGGAAACGGGTCATTGTACTCCCGGAGATACTCGCGCAACCGCGCGGCAAGGGCGCGGCAAACACCTTCGGCGCCCGGATCGCCGGCCAGATTCCGCATCTGCCAGGGATCGGCCGCGTTGTCGTGCAGCAGCCACGCCCCCTGCCGCGACTCGACGTACGTGTGCGTGAGCGTCCGCACGCCGCGATACTCCCGCGCCTGCACGAGGGGGTCCCCCCGCTTTTCGGCGATCCGCGGCCAGTTGCCGTGGTTGGCGTAGGCGGCAAGAAACGCGTCATTGTCCGCGGGCAGCGTCCGGTTGCGCAGATGCCCGGCCCGGTCGCGCCCTTGTGGCTGGGCCTCCTCCGGCACGGGCACGCCCGCCAGACCGCAGAGCGTCGGAAAGAAGTCCGTTGTATGAAACGCCAGGTTGAGCCGGCACCCCTCCGTTCCAAGCCCGCGCGGCCAGCGCAGCAACAGCGGCACGCGCACGGACTCCTCCCAAGGACCTTGTTTGTCGTAAAGGCCGTGCCCGCCGATCATGTCGCCGTGGTCAGCGGTGAACACCACCAGGGTATCCTCCTCCAAGCCCAGCGTGCGCAGGCCGTCCCGCAGCTGGCCGAACGCCTCGTCCAACGCCGAACAATGGCCGTAGTACCCAGCGAGGTTGCGGCGCACCTCCCCCTCCAAGTCCGACGGCACGTTGGGCGGCAGCGTCAGGGCCGCCGGGTCGTAGCGGCCGTTGAACCGCCGGGGCGCCGTCAAAAACGGGCTGTGCGGCGGACCCCAGCTCAACGCCAGGAAGAAGGGCCGGTCCCCGCCCCGGCGGTCGTGCAGCCAGCGCAGCGCGTCCTGCGTCTGCGCGAAGGCGTCGTAGCCCGGCCAGACGCCGCGGCGCGCCGAATCGCCGGAATAGTAATACGACTCGTGATACCGGTGCGTACATTCCAGCGCCTTCCAATACCCAAACCCGTGCCGCCGCTCCGGCGGCACCGGGCTCAGCCGCCCGCCGCCATTGACGTGCCACTTGCCGATCCAGCCGGTGTCATACCCCGCCGCGGCAAAGGCCCTGCCCACGCCCGGAAAATCCGCGCGCAACGGCGCGTCATTGAGGAACAAGCCGTGCCGGTCGGGATTCAGCCCGGTCAAAAAGCTCGCGCGCCAGGGCGAGCAACACGGAACGGTGGCCACGGCATGCGGCAGATGCACCGCTCCTTCCGCAAACCGGTCCAACGCCGGGGTGAACACCTCCCGGTTGCCGCCAAACCCCGTGGACTGCGCCCGCCATTGGTCGCCGAACACAAACAACACATTCGGACGCCGCGCCATGCGCCCTTTCGTAACGCGCCACCCCGTTGCGTCAATCCATTTGGCGCGGAGGCGCCGCCCGAATCCTTGGCTGCCCTGGCAGCCTGTCGGACATGCCGCGCGGGGGCCCCCTGCGCCGCTGCGCCGAAGGCCCCCCAGCGGACTCGATGCCGCGTTCAGGCCGTGCCTGGGGGCAGGAAGTCCAGATACGGCGTCGCGAACCCGCCCGTCGCCAGGCTTGGCAGCATGGCCTGCAAGTCCGCCACCGACGTCACGCCCATCCAACGCGCGAAGGTCGCGAAGTACTGGTCCACGCTGGTGGTCGGAATGACCCGCCCGTGGCCCGCGGCCGTGCTCGACTCAAGGTCGCCAAGGCTGGACAGGTCGGCCGGGAACGTCCCGTAAATCTTGCCGCCGTTGACGGCGCCGCCCGCCACGAACAGGTTCGATCCCCAGGCGTGGTCCGAGCCCTTGCTGTTGGACCGCAGCGTCCGGCCAAAGTCCGACGCCATGAACAGCGTCACCTGGTTCTCGTAGCCCAGGTTCAGCTCCTTGAGCGCCCGGAAGAACGCGAACACCGCCGCGTCCACGTAGGGGAACATGGAATCCTGGTTGTTGATGACCTCGTCGTGATGGTCCCATCCGCCGTAGGGCACGAAAAAGGTCTGCCGCGTCACGCCGGGATCCACCCGGTCGTGCAGGTAGATCATTTCCGCCACCCGCTTGAGGGACTTGGACAGTTCCGTCACCGGATAGGCCGCAAAGATCGATCCGATCGCCTGCATCTTGGAGTCCGACGCCGCCGCGTCCACCACCGCCTTCAACGCCGCCGCGTGCTCGACCGCGTCGCTGACAATCGAGTGGAACGCCCGCGAAAGCACCCCTGGTTTGCCCTGCCGCAGCATCCCCGCGAGCAGCCGTTCGGCGGTCGCCACGTAATGGCTCCCGTACCCTCCGCCCATCGACAGGCCCTGGCAATCGCGGTACTGCGGCTGCACCGAGCTGATCGCGTCCACGCTCACCGTCAGCGGGCGGCTTCCGCCGGTTTCCGCGCTTGCCTGCCAGGGATTCACGTTGCCGATGGAGAGGTTGGCCGACCACGGCACTTGCAAGTCGTACAGCATGTCCTGCATCCGGCCCGCCCAGCCCGTCGCCTCGCGCGCGTTGCGCAAGGTCGTCTGCCACTGCAACTGCTGGTCGGAATGCGAGAACAACCCGTACGGCTGCCGGTCCGCGGCCGTCCAATTGGACCGGTTCGTCCCGGCCTTCATCAACGTCCCGGTGTTGGCCACCAGCGCCACGCGCGCGGGAATGGTCCGGTAGGTTTCCTCCGAGGGCAGCCAGTCCGCCCGGTTCTGGAACATGGCCCGCAACCGCGGCAGCTTGTGATGCAGCGCCATGCCCGGACCCCCCCACCCCGTTCCGGACAGGTCCACATCCAACAACTTGTCCTCCGGCAACCCCAGCCCCCCCTGCGCCTCGGCTGTGTACTTTCCGCCCCGCGCCTTCAAATACGCGTCGTATTCGGCGCGCGAAAGCCGCGGGCTGGGCGCCAGCAGGTTGTAGGAGTCGCACCCGCCCAGCAGGAACAGCGACACCACCGCCTTGTATCCGCCGCCAGGGGTGGCGGCGGACGCGCGGCTCATCGCGCACAGATTCATCAGCGTCGAAATGACCGGAGTGGTCGTCAGGGCCGCGCACCCGGCGCTGCCCAGAAAATGCCGGCGCGAAACCGGCCCATTCATTTGATTCTTCATCGGGTATGTCCTTCTAATGGTTTGGCCCCGCGCTCAGCGCAGGACGTTGAACTCTGGCGTGAACAAAAACATCGACACCGCGAGGGTCACCCGCACGCGCTTCAGGCTCGCTTCCTTGTCCGCGGGCGTGTTTCCCACGATCGCCGACGCCGGCAGGTACCGCAGGCTGTCGGTGATGATCTTGCGCTCCGTGTGCCCGAGCTTGCCCGCGCACAGGTGCAAATCCAGGTGCCGCACCAGGGCGTCCGGATTCCCAGCCAGGGCCAGTTCATTCGAGAAATCGAGGTACCCGAGCCTGCGGTCCGGGAAGGCGCCCAGCCCGTCGGAAAGGTTCGCCGCCAGCGTGTTGAGCGTCTGCATCATGAACACATCCGTCGAAATCTGGAACTCCGGCCCGAACAACCCGTCCGGCTGGCCGTCCCCGGTGTAATCGTAGTTCAACGCCTCTTCGTCCGGCGGCATGAAGTCCGGCTGGTAAAAGTTGAAGACGCTCGGCGCCCGCAACATCTCCTGCCCAAACCGGTAGAGGTAATCCTTCGGAAAGAAATATCCGTCGGCCCCCGGCCGCGCCCGGAATACTTTGCACAAGTGCGCCGCCCGCAGCAGCGGCTCCCGCAGCGCCCCCCAGTGCTCGCGCGTCCCCTGCCACCAGTTGCGCGCTTCCGGGTCCAGCAGAATCGCGCGCGCCACCGCCCGCCAGTCCCCGCGCACACCGCCCGAGGCGGCGCCGTTGCTGTCGTTGAACGCCGACGCCACATGGTCGATGTAGGCCGTGCTCGGATTCGACGCCGTTAGCCGCTGGATCAGGATGCGGCCCAGATACGGCCCGACGTTCGGGTGCGTCGCCACGTTGTCCAGCGCCACCGCGATGTCCGCCCGCGCCGCCGCGCCGTTCGGCCCCGGCGTGGATGCCGGAATCGACCGGGTGTTCCAAGCCGACTCCTGCAACAGCGTCTTGGGCCCGAAATCGTGGTAGTAGTTGGTCTTCCCATACAGCACCTCCACGTCCACCGCCTTCATGTAGTTGGTGTAACCTCCCTTCGCCGTGGACGTAAAGGCCGCCGCGTTGTGCAGCGTCAACCCCGTGAACACCCGCGCGAACTCCGTGATCTGGTCGTTTGAATAGGTTTCCACCAGCCGCCCATTCGCGTCCACCACCGGCGTGCCGTTCCGCTCCAGCTTGTACACCCCGATGGAGAACAGCTGCAGGATTTCCCGGGCGAAGTTCTCGTCCGGACGCGTCAGCACCTCGCCCAGCTCGTTGGTCGTCGCCGAACGGTTGCGCAGGTGGCTCAGGTAATGGCCCATCACCGGATGATACGTCACCCGCTCCAGCGTCTGGCGGTAGTTCCCATGCGCCGTGCCCAGCAGCACGTCGTCGTACCAATGCAGCAAACCCCGCGCCTCCAGCCCCAGCGAGGACCCGATCTCGGACACCACAAAAATCTGGCTCAACGCCCATGCGATGCGCTGCCGCAGCGGGTCATAGTCATTCCGCAATATGGCGTTGTAATTGGCGTTGGTCTCGGGGGATTTGTATCCCATCGCCGCCGTCCACCATCCAATCTGGTGGTAGTCGGTGTTGAAGTAGTTGGTGCCCCCCGGATAGAAGAGGTTGTAGTAACTGGTGGCCATCGGCCCGTGCAGCACCGGCGGCGTCGCCAGGTTCAACTGCCAGTCCACCCATCCCGCGTACCCCAGGTTCTGCACCAGATCAATCTCGTTGGTCGGCGTGTTGTTGTATTTGCATGTCCCAGGCCCGAACGACGCCTGGCACAAAAACCGCACCGCCGCTTCCCGCGATGGCACCGCCGCGTCCCAGATCGTCACGGTGTCCGCGCCCTTGTCCGGCGCGATCGCGTAGGCCGCGTTCGCCAGCAAGCGCATCCGCACCGTCTCCGACCGCGGCTCCGCGTTGGTGTCGGTCTTCGGGCGAACCTCGAACACCGCCTCCGCAACCCCGTCGTGCAGCGTAACCTTCGTCGAGCTGAACCACGACGGCGTGCTGTTGGTGAACACCTTCCCCGCCGCGTCAAACCGCGTCACGCCCACCAGGCTGTAGTCCGTGTTCAACACCGCCGTGCTCGCCGGGTCCCGTTCCATGTTCACCGCCAGCACCCCCGACGCCACCGGCGCGCCGTTGGTCCCCAACCGCCGCACCACAAACGCGCCCGCCTCCGGCCACGCCTCCCCCGTGTCATTGTCCACCGCCACCAGTTCCACCACAGGCGGCGCCTGCCCCAACGCCACCGGAATTCCAGCCACGAACCACGCAACCACCGCGGCCCACGCCGCCGCGCCGTTGCTCCTTCCGCTCTTGCCTTGTCTCATGCTTCTCCTTTCAGCCCTTGGGCCACAGCCCGCGGAGCCTTTGGTTTCTCTTTCCTGCCTTACTGAACGCGAAAAATTCACACCCGACCCATGTCCACCCCCCTCATGGAAATGAATAATTTTATTACAATATTTTATTAATTTGAAAACTTGAGGTGGCCCGGCGGTGTGTGCGTGAACCCCAAGCATGGGGCGATGCGTGCCCGGCGCGAACTTGTGGAACCGCCATTGTCCGGCTCGTAATGATTCGCGTCCGACCTTTGGCCGTGCCAGGCCCGCGCCGAACCCGCCGGTCCAGACCGGGCCAGACGCACCCGCCAAGCGCCAAAAACCCATCGGCAACCAAGGAATGAAAGACTTCATTTACGCGCCTCATTAGAATTTCCGCGCGCTTTGTCAACTGACTAATGCACTTTTTTTTGCGTGTTATATCATGTTATAACATTACGCCCGCTTTGGCGGATGCTTTTGGGCATTAAATGTCTATCTTCGCGCTGCATACCTTCTTTTGCCTCAAAATGAGGTAATCAATGGAATTGGCTGACACCTCGGGCGAGGGTCTCCGCCGCCGCCGCCGCGTCGCGCCCCGTCACAACGCCCGAATCCCGGCCGCTTGCACGCACACCAAAACCATGAACGACAAATCTCTCTCCATCGCCGGCATCGGCTGCGCCGGCATCGCCCGGCACGCCCACCTCCCAGCCATCCTCCGCGTTCCCCAATACCGCTTCCCCGGCGTCACCGCCCCCTGCCAGGAGATCGCCGCCCGCGTCGCGGCACTCTCCTGGCACGTACCGGATTTCCGTCTGACACATTATTCTCAATGGACGGCAGCGTCACAGGGGGACAGTCGAGCGGTACGGTAACAGCCCACCGACCGCCAATGCCACACGGGCGGCGGTGGCCGATGCCGCCCGTCGTCTGGGTTGCCGGGAATCCGACGCGGCAAGCCGCACGCTCAGCGCGGCACGAAGCCGCCGGCGCTCCGCGGCCCCTGCCACAGCGCGCCCATCGCCTCCAGCGCCGCGCGGTTCTCGCGCAACGCCTTGGGCTCGAGGATGAACTCGCCCCCCTCCGTCCCCACCCACAACGGATACATGTTCATCCGGCAAAAATTCTGCGCCCGCTTGGCGTACTCGTTCGAGTTCGGAAAATAGGCGTACCACCAGCCGCCCTCGTTGTCCTGGAAGAACCGGCCATTGCCCCCATAGGGCAGGATGCGTTGCGCCCCCTCGTACGGCCCCTTCCAGCCGGATGCGGTCCGGTAAATGGCGTCGTAACTGCCTGTCCAATCCGTGCTCCAGGTCACGTACCGACCTTCGATCTTCATGATCCCCGCCTCGCAATCCTCCGAAAAACAGATGTTGCTCCAGCGCGGATCCGCGTTCTCCACGGTGACCTGCGGAATCTTCAGGTACCCGGTCCGCGATGTCCCCTCGAACTCCGCAAGGTTCGCGAACCGCCGGTGCACAGACCCGCTGCCGTTGAACAGGATCGCGCCGTCGTCGTCCTGCATCAGATCGGCCACGCCCACAATCTGCTGGATGCCCTTGTACGGGCCCGTGATCTTGCCGGAAGTGGACTTGAGCAGAAAATGCCCGCCCGGATCGCAGAAACCCTGCACGTTCATGTAATACCCGCCGCCCAGCATCCAAATCTTCTGCTCCCCAATCTGAATCTTCGCGCGCCGCTCCGTCCCCTCACGGTCCTTCGCCACCAACTCGTCGAACTTCGCCGTGTCCTCAATCAGCCCGTCCTCCTTGAGTTGCGCGTAGCCGTACACCGGCGGCAACGGCTTCCAATGAAGCAGGTCTTGCGATTGGAACAGCACCGCGTCCCGCCGGTATTCGTCCACGCCCCAGAACGAGCCCGTGCAATAGAATTGCCCGTCCTTGTCGCGCACCAGGCAGACGTCCCGCAGCGTGCAGGGGATCAGGTCGGGGTGCCCCACCCATAAATCCAGCGCCGTCGCCTTGACCGAGTTCACCGCCTGGAAATCCGTTGTCGAATCCTTCGGCCCAAACGGCCGCAGGCTCACCCCTTTGCCGCCGGAGGAGGCCACGGGCGTGAGCGCCGGAAGGAACGGGCACTGGCTGTATTCGTCCTCGCCCGAGACCGTCGCCACAAACCCGCCCTCGCCGTCCGGCGCCAGCGTCGATTGTCCGCCGTTGGCCAGCATCAGGCAGGGCTCGCCCCACGGCCCGTCCAGCGACTTCGACCACGACGCCATGGTGTCAATGGCGTTGATGCCGCCCCGCCCCGTCCGCGTCGTGAACGTCCACACGTACCAATCCCCGGCCTTGACCAGCCGGCTCCCCCACAACCCCATGTTTTCGGGCCGCCGCAGGTAGCGCGGATACCATTGCACGTTCGTGAACAGCGTCCGCGCCGGCCCCGCCAGGGCGCCCATGTCCTCCGCCATCGGGGCCAGGAATCCCTGCCCCCACACCAGCCACACCTTGCCGTCCCCGTCCTCGAACAACGACCCGTCCCGCCCGTGCGCCACCATCTTTCCCAAGTCCTCATACGGCCCCTCCGCCTTGCCGCTCGCGCTCTTGAGCAACCCGATCCCGGAGCCGTTCATCGAATAGACAATCCAGAATGTCCCCTTCAGAAAATGGATTTCCGGCGCCGTTATCGCCCGCCCGATCCGCGGCGTCCCGCCGATGGTCAGGTCCAGGTGGCCCTCCAGTTGCCAGGCCGATTTCGGCGACTTCGCCGCGTCCCGCCCGATGTCCCACACATACCCGCAATCTTTCCACGCCTTCCCGTCCGCCGAACTCCACAACCGGATGCCGTTGTTGTTGGACCAATCCAGCCGCGTCCCCGGTCCCCCGCCCGCCGCGCCGCCGGCCTTCACCGCCTCCGTGCCCACCAGGAACCAGGTCTTGTCCGGTCCCCGGCAGATCGCCCCGTCCCGCAGCGGATGCTCAAACAACGGCTCGATCATCTCCAAAAGTTGTTTCACATCCTTCGGGCGTTCATTCGGCTTCGGGCGCGCCACCGACACCGCGATCTCCCCGCCCGCCGGCTTGGCCGCGCCCGCGGCAAACGGTTTCACCTCCGGCGGCGGAAACGCCGCGATCACCGGTTTCTCGAACTCCGGCGCCTTCGCGTCGGTCCCCGACCACGCCAGCCGCCATTTCCCGTCCGGCCCCCGAAACGCCGTCACCCGCCCGCTGTCCGGAAGCAACGGCTTCGGTTTGCTGTAGGGCCCCAGCAACGCCGGCGCCGAACACAGATACGAATCCGCGTGTGCGCCGCCCTCCCGCAACGTCGTCGCCGTGAAGACAAACCGGTACTCCTCCCCGTCATGGAACAGGAACGGCCCATAGGGCGCCCCCCGGTCCGGCAACCCGTCCTCGCCCGGAAACCCCTCGATCTTTGCCGGCAGGAAATGCACCGGCCCTTCCACCCCCACCTCGTTCGCCGCCACATGCTCCAGCGCGCCGGGTTCCTTCAACTTCGCAATACACCCGCCACCCCACAACAAGTACCGCGTACCGTCCTTGTCCACAAACAGCGCCGCGTCGCTCTTGTCCGTCGGCGCCGCCCCGGCCTCCGCCACCAGCATCTCCGCCTTGTACGGTCCCTTCACGTCCGCGCCGCCGGGCATCGCGCCGGCCGCGTAGCCGTTCATGCTGTAGGTGATCCAATACCGCTGGCCATCGTGCGCCAGCCGCGGCGCCGTCATGCCGCGCGCCCGCTCCCCCGGCGGCAGGCCGGGGACGGGAAGCAATTCCGTCTGCCACGCGCTCCCGCTCTTGCCGTGGGCGTTGCTGCTCGGGTCTTTCCAGAGGTCCCACACAAACCCCAGGTCCTCCCACGCCTTCAGGTCTTTCGACACCCAGACGCGCACCCCGCGGTTGTTGGGGAAATCCAAACCCCCGCCGGGTTTCTCGAACGCGGTGGTTCCCGTCAGGAACCACCTGCCGTCCGATCCGGCGCAGATGCCCGCGTCGCGGAGCGGCGCCTCGATCTTCACGATTTCGCCCGCCGGCGCGCCATGGACCAGCGGGAGGGACAGGAGCGCGCCCAAGGCGCCGCGGAGGTGTGGGAGATTTTTCATGGACGCGCGCAAGTATCCCCGCGCCCGCCCCCCGGTCAAGCCGCCTTTGCCGCCGCCTTTGCCGCCGTCACGAATTGCTGGGAACGGGGGACTCCCCCCAACCCGCACCATCCAATCCCGCCACCCGCATCCGCCGCGCCCCCCACGCGCCAGGCTCCTCCTCCCATCGCCCCGGAATCGGTTCCCCGCACCCCGCGCACGCGCCGTCCCTCAAGTGCCACTCCACCACCGCATACCCGTCCCGCCCCACCACCTCCCTCCCGCACTTGGGACACAACGTCGCGCCGCCCTCCCGCCCGCGCACGTTGCCCATGTACACATACCGCAGCCCCTTGCTCCGCGCGATCCGCCGCGCCCGCGCCAGCGCCGCGGCCGGCGTCGGCGGATGGTCCATCATCTTGAAATCCGGATGAAACGCCGTGAAATGCCACGGCACGTCCGGCCCCAGCTTCTCCGCAAACCAGTCCGATGCCCGGTCCATCTCCGCCTCGCTGTCGTTTTCCCCGGGTATCAGCAGTGTCGTCACCTCCAACCACACCCGCGTCTCCCGCCGCAGATACTCCAGGGTCTCCAGAACCGGCCCCAGTTCGGCAAAACAGAGCCTGCGATAGAAACCCTCCGAAAACGCCTTCAAATCCACATTCGCCGCGTCCATCGCCGCGAAAAACTCGGGACGCGCCTCCGCCCCGATGTATCCCGCCGTCACCGCCACCGCCGCCAAGCCGGCCGCCCGGCACGCCGCCGCCGTGTCCATCGCGTACTCGGCGAAAATCACCGGATCGTTGTACGTGAACGCAACCGACCGGCAGCCCGTCCGCAGCGCCACGGCCGCGATCTGTTCGGGCGACGCCGCCTCCGCCAGCAGGTCGGACTCCCGCGCCTTGCTGATGTCCCAGTTCTGGCAGAACCGGCAGCCGAGGTTGCAGCCCGCCGTGCCGAACGACAGCGCCGCTGTGCCGGGCAGAAAATGGTTCAGCGGCTTCTTCTCGATGGGGTCGGCGCAGAACCCGCTGGACCGGCCGTACGTGGTGAGGACGATCCGGCCCCCGGTGTTCCGGCGCACAAAACAAAAGCCCCGCTGCCCCTCGCCGATCCTGCACAAGCGCGGGCAAAGGTTGCACCGCAACCGGCCGTCGGCCAGCCGTTCCCACCACCGGGCCGGGTGCCCGGACTCCGCCATCGCCATCATGACCTCCGCCGCCACCATCGTCCCAAACCCCCGCCCGCGCAACCAGGTGTGAAAGTGCGGGACTGGCCCCTGGGGTCATCCGGCGCTACATGTGCGCGATGATGTTGTCGCCGAATGCCGAGCATTTGATCTCGGTGGCGCCCTCCATCAGCCGCGCAAAGTCATAGGTCACCCGCCGGGAGCCGATGGCGCCGTTGAGCCCCTTGAGAATCAGGTCCGCCGCCTCGGTCCAGCCCAGGTACCGCAGCATCATCTCGCCGCTCAACACCACCGAACCCGGGTTCACCACGTCTTTGCCCGCG
>CAYSZK010000018.1:0-48174 GCA_964435495.1 uncultured Verrucomicrobiales bacterium | reverse complement strand
CTCGTCCTCACCGTTTTCGTCGGGCTGGTGCTCGTTTCGTTTTTTGTCGTTTTTTATCTGCAACAGACCGCCGCGGGCCGGCGTTCCAGCCATGAGCGCGCCGCGTTGATGCCGTTGGACTCCGAATCCAGCGTTCCCGCCGGGTCCACCACGCCCCCCGGAAAATCGTCATGAGCACGCGCAAAATCACCATCGAATACAATGACGGAATCGTCCGCTGGTTCATGTGGGCCGCGATTTTTTGGGGCGCCGTCGGCATGCTCGTCGGCGTTCTCGCCGCGTCGCAGCTCGCGTTTTGGAAGGCCAACTTCGACATCCCGTGGCTGACGTTCGGGCGCATCCGCCCGCTCCACACCAACGCCGTCATCTTCGCCTTTGTCGGCAACATGATGTTCGCGGGCATCTACTACTCCACCCAGCGCCTTGTGAAGGCCCGGCTTCCAAGCAATTTCCTGGCCTGGCTCCATTTCTGGGGCTGGCAGGGGATCATCGTGGCCGCCGCCATCACGCTGCCGCTGGGGCTTTCCCGGAGCAAGGAATACGCCGAGCTGATCTGGCCCATCAACATCGCCGTCGCCCTCATCTGGGTGGTGTTCGGCGTGAACTTCTTCTGGAACATCGCCGTCCGCCGCGAACCCACGCTCTACGTCGCCATCTGGTTCTACATCTCCACCATTGTCACCGTCGCGGTCCTTTACATCGTCAACCACCTCCAGATTCCCACCAGCCTCACCCACGGCTACACCCTGTTTGGCGGCGTCCAGGACGCCCTCGTCCAATGGTGGTACGGCCACAACGCCGTCGCCTTCTTCCTCACCACCCCGATCCTCGGCATCATGTACTATTTCATGCCGAAAGCCGCCGAACGCCCCGTTTATTCCTACCGCCTTTCCGTCGTCCACTTCTGGTCGCTGGTCTTCGTGTACATCTGGGCCGGCCCCCATCACCTGCTCCACACCGCCCTGCCGCACTGGCTTCAATCCCTCGGCATGATCTTCAGCCTCATGCTCTGGGCGCCCTCCTGGGGCGGCATGCTCAACGGACTGCTCACCCTCCGCGGCGCCTGGGACAAGCTCCGCACCGATCCCGTCCTCAAATTTCTCGCCGCCGGCGTCACGTTCTACGGCATGTCCACCTTCGAAGGCCCCCTGCTCTCCATCAAATCGGTCAACGCCCTCTCCCATTACACCGACTGGACCATCGGCCACGTCCACAGCGGCGCCCTTGGCTGGAACGGATTCATGGCCGCCGGAATGTTTTACTGGCTCACCCCGCGCCTTTACAACGCGAAGCTCTTTTCCGTTCCCCTCGCCAACATGCACTTTTGGCTCGGGATGGTCGGCATCCTCCTCTACGTCGCCGCCATGTGGATTTCCGGCGTCACCCAGGGCCTCATGCTCAACGGCACCGCCGAGGGCGGCGCCATCCTTCAATACCCCGTCTTCCTCGACGCCGTCAAATCCACCATGCCCCTCATGCACATGCGCATCGCCGGCGGCGCGCTCTATCTCATCGGCTTCCTGCTCATGGGCGTGAATCTCCTTCTCACCGCCCGCGCCGGCAGCCCCGTCAACGGCGCCATCGAAGTCGAGGAAACCGCGCCCACCGAAAAACCGCTCTCCCTCGGCGAGGCGTTCCTCAACGCCCCGGTCGTCTATTCCTTCCTGGTCATCCTCTTCGCCTGTCTCTGGGGCGTCGGCGGCGATTTCCTCAGCCTCGTTTCCATGATCGCGCTCATCGGCACCGTCATCGTCGGCGCCGTGCACATGGAGGCCAGCGGCGGCACCTGGGGCCAATGGTACGACCGCCTCCTCGCCAGCTCGCTGCCCTTCACCCTCCTCACCGTGATCGCCATCCTCGTTGGCGGCATGGTCCAGATCATCCCCACCGTCCTCGTCAACCGCGCCGAAAACATCGAGGACCGCCGCCAAATCCCCTACACCCCCCTCGAACTCGCCGGACGCGACATCTACGTCCGCGAAGGCTGCTACAATTGCCATTCGCAAATGATCCGCCCCTTCGTCTCCGAGGTGCTCCGCTACGGCGACTACTCCCGCCTCGGCGAATCGATCTACGACCACCCCTTCCAATGGGGGTCCAAGCGCACCGGCCCCGACCTCGCCCGCGTCGGCGGCAAATACCCCCACGTCTGGCACTTCCGGCACATGGAGAATCCCCGCTCCACCTCCGACGGCTCGACCATGCCAAACTACCCCTGGCTCCTCACCCAGAAAACGGACCTCGACGCGCTCCCGTCCAAGCTCCGCGTCCAGCGCATGCTCGGCGTCCCGTATCTCGAGCAAGCCCCGGACGAAATCCGCGCCGCCAGCCTCGCCCAAGGCGCCCAAATCGCCGCGGAACTCGCCACCGCCGGCGTCCAGACCGCCCCCGACCGCGAAATCGTCGCCCTCATCGCCTACCTCCAAAAACTCGGCAAATCCGAATCGGCCGTCAAAACCGCCGCCCAGTGACCAGGCCACGCCATGTTCCAGCGCATCGTTCATGAAGACTGGCACGCGATCTTCCCGGTCGTGGCCTTCGTCGTGGCCTTCGCCGTCTTCGCCGCCGTCGTCATCCGCGTGATCCGCATGCCCCGCGACCGCGAACGCCACATGGCCGGCCTGCCGCTGCAGCCGGATGACCACGCCAACCCCCATGGCTGAATCCACTCCCATGAACCCGGAAACCTCCCCCAACGCAATCCTGCCCGGCGACGATCCCCTCCGCCACCACACCTACGACGGCATCCAGGAGTTCGACAAACGCCTGCCCAACTGGTGGCTTTGGACGCTCCATGGCGCCATCATCTTTTCCTTCATCTACTGGTTCTATTTCCACTGGTCCGGCCTCTCCGAAACCCGCGAGACCCGGCTGGAACGCAAGATGGCCCAGATCGCCCTGGCCGCCGCCACCTCCGGCGGAAAAGATCTCGACGACGCCCAGCTTTGGGCCATGAGCCGCGATCCCGTGATCGCCGGCGCCGGCAAAGGCACGTTCCTCAGCACCTGCGCCGCGTGCCACGGCCCGGAAGGCTACGGCGGCATCGGCGTCAACCTCCGCGACTCCCAATGGGTCCACGGCGGCAATCCCACCAACATCCTCGCCACCATTACCAAGGGCGTTCTCGCCAAAGGCATGCCCGCCTGGGGCCCCGTCCTCGGCCCAGGCCGCGTCACCGAGGCCACCGCGTTCGTCCTTAGCTGGCATACGCCCCCCGAGGCACAGTAATCCGGTGAGCGCCTTGGATCCGTCCCGCGATTCGCTCGCCACCATCCGCGACGACGGAACCCGGCGGTTCGTCCATCCCGCCGACGTCCGCGGCGCCTTCACCCGATGGCGCACCGTGAGCGGTTGGGCGCTCATCGCCCTCTACGCCGCGCTTCCCTTCGTCAAGATCAACGGGTATCCCGCCGTTTTCTTCGATCTCGCCAAACGCCAGTTCCATCTCTTCGGCCTCACCCTTGTCGCCCAGGACCTCTGGCTCGCCTTCTTCCTCGTCACCGGCCTGGCCTTCGCGCTTTTCTTCCTCACCGCCCTCTGGGGCCGCCTCTGGTGCGGCTGGGCCTGCCCGCAAACCGTGTTCGTCGAACACATCTTCCGCCGCATCGAACGCTGGATCGAAGGCGACGCCCTCGCCCGCCGCCGGCTCGACGACGCGCCCTGGACCCGCGGCAAAGTCCTCCGCCGCGGCGGCAAGCTCGCCGCCTTCGCCGTCGTCGCCCTCGCCGTCGCCCATGTGTTCATGGCCTATTTCGTCTCCGTCCCCGGCCTCTACAACATGATGACCCGGTCCCCCCTGGAGAACGCCGCCATCTTTGGCGCGGTCGCCGCCCTCGCCGGCCTCATCATGTTCGACTTCGCCTGGTTCCGCGAACAGTTCTGCATCATCCTTTGCCCCTACGGCCGCTTCCAATCGGCGTTGATCGACGACAATTCCATCGTCATCGGCTACGACACCCGCCGCGGCGAACCCCGCGGCAAGGCCGGCGCCCCAGGCGCTGGCGATTGCATCGACTGCCACCGCTGCGTCGCGGTCTGCCCCACCGGCATCGACATCCGCCAGGGCCTGCAATTGGAATGCGTGAGCTGCGCCAACTGCGTCGATGCCTGCGACGAAGTCATGGACCGCCTCAAACGCCCCCGCGGCCTCGTCCGCCACGATTCCATGAACGCGCTCTCCGGCGCGCCCACCAGGGTACTCCGGCCCCGCCTCTTCGTCTATACCGCCCTGCTGCTCGTGGGCGCCGCTGTCGCCGCCAACGCCTTCGCCGGTTTCCGCACCGCCACGGTGTCCGCCCTGCGCATGCCCGGCGCCCCTTACTATCTCGACGGCGGAAACGTCCGCAACCAATACCTCGTCCGCGT
This sequence comes from uncultured Verrucomicrobiales bacterium, assembly GCA_964435495.1. Taxonomy (GTDB): domain Bacteria; phylum Verrucomicrobiota; class Verrucomicrobiia; order JADLBR01; family JAIBCM01; genus CAYSZK01. Next base: position 43,809 of record CAYSZK010000018.1, on the reverse strand, counting down.
CATCAACAAGCGCAATGAACCCGCCCGCTTCACCCTCCGCACCACCGCTGCCCAGGCCCTCGCCGTATCGGGCGCCGACACACCCGTCGCAATCGCGCCGCTGGGCGAACAGCTTCGCCCCGTGGTCGTGACCGTGCCGGCGGACGAATTCAAAGGCACGTTCACCATCCGCCTCGAAGTCGTTCCCGAAACGGGCGGTTCCCCCATCCCCGCCAGTCTTCCGTTCCTCGGCCCCGACCGCTGACTTGGCGGGGTTTGGCGATCCCCGGCACGGTATCCGGCCGAAACCGCGGCTCCGAAAGGGGGGGGCGGGGGCCCGGACCCGCGAGGGGAGATGACGGCTTACGGGATATCCGCTCCTGCCACCATGATCCGGTGATGGGTTTCGATGCGGACGGGCGGCTGACCCGCGGCGGCGGGGTCTTGACCCCGGCGGGTGTCTAGCGCACTCTAGCCCGAATGAAAACGCCGAGACCCTTCCCGCGCCGCGCGTTTGCCGCGGCGCTGTGCCTCGCCATGGCGCCGGTCTCCCCGGCCCGCGAATCGGATTCGCCCGCCGCGCCCGCTCCCGGAGGCTTCCCGCCCGCACCCACCGCGCTGCTGGAGGGGTTCCGCGCCCGGACCGTTGCCGCCGTCAGTGATGCCGTGGACAAGGTCACGGGCCAGGCGGGATTCATGACCCACGAGATGCGCCCGCTCCGCCCGCTCCAGACCAACATGGTGGGGCAGGCGGTGACGACGGTTTTCCGGCCCTCCCTCCATGCCGCGTCGCCCTCCGCGCTGCGTCCGGCCCTGGAAACCATCGACGGAGGCGCGCCCGGCAGCCTTCTGGTGGTGGTGGTGGAGGGGGACTTGCGGATGACAGGCATCGGGGGCCTGATGGCCACCGCGTGCAAGGCGCGGGATTTTGCGGGGGCGGTGATCGATGGCGCCGCGAGGGACGTGGATGAGATCAACCGGCTGCCGCTCACGGTGTTCAGCCGCTCGATCTGCCCGGCGACGGTGGTCAACCGGATGGTCGCGGTGGGCCGGAACGTTCCGGTCCGGTGTGGCGGCGTGGCCGTGCGGCCCGGAGACATCCTTGTGGGCGGGAACGACGGCGTGGTGGTGGTGCCCCTGGAGGCGGCGGAGGAAGTGCTCAAGATTGCGTCCGAGATCGACGCGCGCGAGGCGAAGATGGTTCCCCTGATCCGGGAAAACCGCTCCATCCTGAAGGCGGTGGAGCAGTTCAACCGGCTGTGATCCCAGGGGCGGGCGCGGCATGGAAGTTCCGCGCTTGACGCGCCCAGCGTACTAGCGCACTCTAGTAACGGATGAAACACCAGAAACTCCCGCTTGTCGCCGGGTGCCTTGCCTTTGTCGCGTGGGGCGCCGCCGCGGCCGATCCCGCACCCCAGCCCGCTCCTCCCGTCCCCGCCGCCCCGGGGGCCGCGGGCGGAAAACCGCTTCCGGTTCCGCAGCCCGTGCCGGAACCGCCCTTCGTGGTGGACCAGCGGGAAAAGTTCGAGGCGATCGCGCCCTCCGATGCGCGGGCCGAGGCGCTGGGGGGCCCGGTCGGCTTGGGCGAAGGGCCGGTGTGGATCGGCGGCGATGACGGGCATCTCATCTTCAGCAGCGTGGAGGACAATGAGATGCTGCAATGGAGCGCGGCGGGCGGCGTGAAGAGCTTCCGGAAACCAAGCGGCCGCGCCAACGGCAACGCCGTGGACGCGCGGGGCCGCCTGATCTCCTGTGAAATGGGGGGACGCCGCGTGGTGCGCGCCGAACCGGACGGGCAACTGGCGGTTCTGGCGGACGCGTTCGAGGGCAAGAAGCTCAATTCGCCCAACGACATCGCGGTCAAGTCCGACGGCACGATCTGGTTCTCGGACCCGCCCTACGGCATCGCGCCGCGCATGAAAGAACAGGCGGGCAATTATCTCTTCCGTCTCGACCCGGCCACCGGGGCGCTCGCGGCGGTGGTCAAGGACCGCGAGATGCCCAACGGCGTGGCCTTTGCGCCGGACGAGAAGCGGCTGTACGTGGCGGATTCGTCGAAGGGGCGCTGGATTTGGGCGTATGACGTCGGGCCGGACAACGTGCTGGGGGGCGGGCGCCAATTCGCGCAGATCGACACGGGGATTTCCGACGGGATCACGGTGGACTCGGAGGGGAATCTGTACTCCAGCGCGCCTGACGGGGTGCATATTTTCGACGCGGCGGGCAAGCGGATCGGCAAAATCCTGCTGCCTTGGAAGGCGGTCAATGTGGAGTTTGGGGGGCCGGGGCGGAGCACGCTGTTTGTGACCACGCGCGGGCCGCTGATGCGGATCGGGCTTAAGGCGCGGGGCTTGCCGCCGCACGGAGCGGCGAAGTGAGCGCACCGGAGGGAGCCGGCGCCGCCACGGGAACGGGGGGCCGGGTGGGCGTCCTGTACGCCGGGCACCGGCGGTATTGGGGCCAGTTTCCCGGATCGCGCGAGGCGACGGTGGACGGCGCGAAACGGTTTGAAGCGATTCTCCGCGGATTGGGTGCGGAGGTGGTGATGCCGGACATCCTTGTGGACGCCACGGAGAAGTCGTTCGAGGCGGGACGCGCGTTGCGGGAGGCGGGGATCGATTTGTTGTTTGTCTATTTGCACACGTATTGCGCGTCGGGGTTCTGGGTCCCGGGAATTCTGGACCTTTCCGTTCCGATTGTGCTGGTGTGCCTGCCGCAATCGTTCGATTTCGAGAGCGAGTACATCACGGGCACGGCGATCAAGCGGGGGTCGCCGTGCCAGTTGCCGGAGGCGTGGAGCGCGCTGCTGCGGGTGGGGCGGGAGGCGGCGGACTTGATTTTGGGCGACCCGGACAAGTCGCCGGGCGCACGGGAGGAGATCGGCCAATGGTGCCGCGTGGCGAACGTGCTGGGCGCCTGGCGCAACTCGATCTTCGGTTATCTGGGGCATTCGTACGACGGCATGTTGGACATGAACTTCGATCCGACGGCCATCACGGGAAGGTTCGGAATTTACTGCCGGATGCTGGAGATGTGCGAGCTGGCGGGTTATGTCGAGGGGGCCGCGGAGGCGGAGGTGCGGGCCAAGGAGGCGCGGATGCGGGAGGTGTTTGATTTCGCCGGGGCTTCGGGGGATCCGCTGACGCAGGAAGCGCCGCGGGAGGCGGTGGAATGGGCGGCGCGGTGCGCGGCGGGGTTGGACAGGCTTGTGGCGGCGCACAGGCTCGCGGGCCTCGCCTATTATTATGAGGGCGAGAACGGCAACCTGTACGAGCGCGTCGCGTCGAACCTGATTGTGGGGAACACGCTGCTTACCAGCGGCGGAATCGCGCTGGCCGGCGAGGCGGACATGAAGACGTGCATCGCGATGAAGACGACCGGGGCGCTCGGCGCGGGCGGATCGTTCGCGGAATTGTCGATCATCGACTTCGAACGCAACCAGGTGTACGTGGGGCATGACGGGCCGCACGACCTGCGGATTTGCGACGGGCGCCCGACGGTGCGCGGGTTGAGCTTGTACCACGGAAAAAAGGGGAGCGGCATCGCGGTGGAGTTTGGGATCAAGAAGGGGCCGGTCACGCTGGTGTCGCTGGCGCTGGACCATCGCAACCGTTTCAAGTTCGTGGTGGCCGAAGGCGAATCCATGCCGGGCCGCCTGCCGCGGATCGCGAACAGCGTCACAAGGGGGGCTTTTGGGCCCGACGTGGCGGCGTTCGTGCGGCGTTGGTCGATGAGCGGCGTGTCGCATCACATGTCGCTGTGCGTGGGCCACATCGCGCCGCTGCTGCGGAAACTCGGGCGCGCGACCGGCCTTGAGGTCGAGGTGGTGTCGTGAGCGCCGCTCGGCGGCATCGCGAAGCGGCCTACGGCGGCGAATCGCTCGCGCTGGAGAACCGGCATCTCCGGCTGGACCTGCACAAACGCCTGGGCGGTTGGGCGTGGGGCGAGCTGTATGGTCCGGAACGCGCGGGCGGCCGGGCCTATCTCGGCGTTCTGGAATTCCTGGCCGAGATCGATCTTCCCGCGTTCGCGCATCCCTTGCGGCTCGAGGCGGAGGCTTTCGAGGAGTCCCACGCGGGTGGCGTGCGCACGCTCCGGTTCCCGGTGCGGATGCAAATCCCCGAGGAGCCCTGCATGGCGTGGGACAACATCAGCCCGGTCAAGGGCGCCGTGGCGCTGTCGCTGGGCGCGGAGGATGCGTTCCTCCGCTACCGGCTGGAGGTGATGGGAACGTTCCGGGCGGAATACCGGTACTTGCGCGGGCCGTGGCTGCGGATGGGGGCCTACGCGCCGGAGATGGCGCGCGAGGACGCGCTGTTTCCGGGGCTGGAGTGGCTCACCGGCGCGGAATGGTCCAGCGGCAACGATTTCCACGGCCCGCGCAATTCCCTGCGTGTGGCGCCGCATCCGCACAAGGTGACTGTGCCGATGATGGTGGTTGCGCTCAACGGCCACGCGGTGGCGTTGTCCTGGCCGGCGCGGCAGCGGAACGTCGGCACGCTGGAGCGGATGCGGGAGCCGCAGCCGGTGTTCGCGTCGCCGAATTTCATCGACCGGCGGCCCGAGCATGTGATGGGGTTGATGCTGCCCACGGCCGCGTGGGGCATGGCGGAGAACGCGCTCGGGGCGCCGGGCGCGCCGCTGCCGCGGAAGGCGCCGCTTGTGATCGAAGCCGAAATCGGCGTGGCGCCGGGGCGCAGCCTTGACGCGGTGGCCGCCCGTGGGAAACGCAACCGGCTGCCGGAGCCGCCGCCCTTGCGGTGGCCGCGGGAGGAGGCGCTGGACCGGATCGCCGCCGCGTTGAACGCGCACCTGTGGGCCGAAGGGGAGGGATTCCGATACGCGTCCACGCGCCCGCGGAGCTGGATGATCGCGAAACCGTGGGGGGCGGACTGGCGCCGGGAGCCGTGGATGTATCTGCGGTTTGTGGACTGGTACGCGGAGCATGGCCGGGACCGCGCCGTGGCGGAAGGCCTGGTGGCCAAGGCGGCGTGGTGCCGGAGGCGCGGGCCGTTTGTGGAACGTCCCGCGGGACGGCGGTTGCCGGGCACGTACGAAATGTTGCGGTGGTACGACGACGCGAAACTGGCGGGGCTTGCGGACCGGATTCTGGCGGCGCAGCGGGGCGACGGCGATTTTCCGTATGATCCCGCGAGCCAGCTTTCCCATTTCGCGCCGCACGCGAGGTCGGCGGACCGGTGGAAACCGCTGGGCATGCCTGGCGACACCGTGTTTGACCTGTGCATGACCCCGGCGATTCTGCTGCTGTTGCTTGGGGACGCGCTGGACCGCGGCGACTGTCTCCGCGCAGCCGCGAAGACGCTGGACTTCGCCATGCCGATGGAACGGCCCGCGGGCGGGGACTGGTGGGAATGCCCGTTGCAGGCGCCGAATTTGTTGAGCGCGGTTCACGGGGCGGTTGCGTACTGGCTGGGCTGGAAAGTGGCGGGGGAGGAGCGGTACGCGGCGCGGGCGCGGCATTTCCTTCGGTCTCTGCTGCCATTCACCTACCTTTGGGAACCGGAGGGCAAGGCGCTGCTCTATGAAACCAAGGCGTTGTACGGTACCACGGGCTGGCATTACATGGCGTGGACCGACCGGAACGTGCACTGGCAGATTCTGCTGGGGGCGGACCTGTGCGATCAACTGGGGTTTGACTGGGCGGCGTTCGATCCGGACATCGAATGGGGGACGTACCGGCGCGGCATTGTGGCGGCGGGACTGCGGTGGCTGGTGGACAGCCGGGACCCGGAGTGGATGCGGCGGTGCGAAGACGTGGGCGAGGACGTCAGGGCGGGCCGGTTCGACATGGTGCTGGCGGACGTGCACGATCCGGTGGACGACATGTTCGGGGGGATAGGGCTGGGTCTGGAACCGTGCTGGGTGGGTTCGCTGCTGGCCGGCGGGGAGGCGCCTTCCGTGCCTTGACGCCTGTTGGCACGCCAATATGCCAATTGCTGGCACGGGCGCGTTCCGGGTTGCGGCGCGGGAACGCCTCGGGCATGCTGGGGAGCATGACAAACGAGGGCCGGTTCGAGCCCAGGCGCGAGTTGGGGCGGACCGGGTTCCGCGCCACGGCGATAGGGTTGGGCGATGTCGCGGACCGGCGCATTCCGCCCGGCACGCTTGCGGATTTGTTGCGGCGGGGGTTGGACGCCGGGGTCAACGTGGTGGACACCGCGCCGGGTTACGAGGACGGCTACAGCGAAGAGATTGTGGGGGCGGCGCTGCGGGGGCGGCGGGACGGGGTGTTTCTCATCGACAAGATCGACCAACTGGACCGTCCGGTGGCCGGGCAGGTGGAGGTGAGCCTGCGGCGGCTGGGGGTGGAAGCGGTGGACGCGTTTGTTTTCCATGGAGTGCCGGACGTGGAGGCCTGGGCGCGGATCACGGCGCCGGGCGGATTGATGGATGAACTGGAGGCGTGCGTGCGCGCGGGAAAGGCGCGGTTTCGGGGCGTGTCAAGCCATGATCCGGATGTGGTGCGGGCGGCGATTCTCGGGGGCGGGTGCGGCGTGGTGATGTTCGCGGCGGGGCCGTACGTGGAGTCCCGGTATGTGGACGAACTGCTGCCGCTGGCGCGGCAGCGCGGGGTGGGAACGGTTTGCTTCAAGACGTTTGGGGCGGGGAAGCTGCTGGGCGACACGTCCGGGTACAACCAACCGTTGCGGGAGCGTCCTCGGGGCAAGGTGAGTTCGGGCGGCGGGGAGGCCGGGGCTGTTCTGCCGCGGCTGGGGGTGGAAGAGTGCGTGCACTACACATTGACGCTGGACCCGGATGTGGCGTTGCTGGGGTTGAGTTTCGAGAACGAGCGCGAGGCGGCGTTCGCGGCGGTTCGGGCGTTCCGGCCGCTCCCGGCGGGGCGAATGGCGGAAATCCGGGAGCGGGCGGCGGAGGCGATCCGCGGAAAAGGGCCGTGCTGGTGGAACCCAGGCGCGCGGTAGGGGGGGCGGAGGCCTCAGGCGGCGTGGCTGACGGCCTTGGGCGCCTTGCCGCGCTTGGCGGGCCGGGCCGGCGGGGCCTCCGCGGCGGGTTCGGCGGCGGGCTCGGGGGCAACCTCGTCGTGGAGCCGGGCGGGATCGGACTTGAGCATTTCGAGAAACTTCTTGAGGGCGGGGGACAGGATGCGCCCGTTGCGGTGGAGGATGCCGAGGGGCCGGAAATGGTCGCCGCCGCCGAGTTCGATGATTTTGAGCGTGCCGTTGCGGAGCTCCTGTTCGACCGTGGCCCGTGGGACGATGGAGACGCCGGCGTCGATTTCCACGGCGCGTTTGACGGTCTCGATGTTGTCGAATTCCATGACGGGCTGGACGTCCAGGCCGGCGTCGCGGAACATGCGGTCGATGGCCTTGCGTGTGGGGATGTCGGGTTCGAAGCCGATGAACTTGCACTTGGCGACCTCGGCGAGGCGGGTGGTGCCGTTGCGGGCGATGGCGTTGGCGGGCGCGGCGATGAGCACCAGTTTGTCCTTGCGGAAAGGTTCGACGCGGATGTTCTTGCGTGCGGCGGGGAAGGCGACGAGGCCGAGATCGACGGTGCCCTGGAGGATGTCGTCGTACACCTGGTTGCTGCGGCGGTATTCGACGTGGACGTTGACGGCGGGATACCGCCTGAGGAACGCCTTGAGGTAGGGGGGCAACTCGTGCAGGCCGATGCTGTACACCGTCGCGACCCGGATGGTGCCCGACACGATGTTGCGGAGTTCCTGAAACTGGTGCAGGAGGCCTTCGTGCAGGTGGATGATGTTGCGGCTGGTGTTGTAGAGCATCTCCCCCTCGCGGGTGAGCGCGAATTTCTTGCTCGACCGCTCAATGAGCGGGATGCCAAACCGCTCTTCCATGGCCCGCACCTGCTGCGAGACCGCGGATTGCGTGATATAATTGAGCTGCGCGGCCTTGCTGAAACTTTGCGTGTCCACCAGATCGCGAAACACCTTGAAACTCTCTATCTGCATGGAAAAAACGATAAGCTCCCCTAATTTCGTGTCAACTCTGAATCGCGGACGTTTATGAAGGCATTGGAGGATCGGATAGAGGAGGTGTTTGGGCGGATCGAAAGCGCCGCGGCGCGCGCCGGACAATCCCCGGACGGGGTGCGGCTCCTGGCGGCGTCCAAGTCGCGAACGCCGGAGGAGATCGCCGTGGCGGCGCGGGCGGGAGTCCGGTTGTTCGGGGAGAACCGCGTGCAGGAGGCGCGGGAGAAAATCCCGCTTTGTCCGGGGTCGGCGGAGTGGCATTTCATCGGGCATCTCCAGAGCAACAAGGCGGGGGCGGCGGCGGCGCTGTTCACCACGGTGCATTCGGTCGATTCGGCCAGGCTGGCGGCGGCGTTGGACGTCCAGGCCGCGCGGCTGGACCGCCGCCTCGACGTGCTTGTGGAGGTCAACGTGTCCGGGGAACGCTCGAAGTTCGGCGTGGCGCCGGAGGCCCTGGAGGCGCTGCTGGCCGAAGTGGCGGGGCTGGATCGCCTGCGCGTGACGGGGTTGATGGCGATGGCGCCGTTTGTGGAGGAACCGGAGCGGGCGCGCCCGTATTTTGCGCGGGCACGGGAGCTTCGCGACGGCGCGGCGGCGGCGCTGGGAGTGGCGCTGCCAGAGTTGTCAATGGGGATGAGCCACGATTTCGAGGCGGCGATCGCCGAAGGGGCAACCATCGTGCGGATCGGCACGCTGCTTTTCGGGGAAAGGCGTTCCGCGCGCATGCTTGGGGCGGATTGACGCGGCTGCGTTTTCAGGCTGGATTCCGCCGCGATTCGGGCGAATGTGAAGGCATGGAACGCGAGGACGCGAGTGCGATGGATGTGGTGGCGGTCTTTTTCGGCTTGGTGGGCGCCGCGATTGCCCTGGTGTCGTTTATGTCGGCCGTGCAGAACCGGCCCGTGCAGATCAACCGGCTGGCCTCGGGCGAGTCCGATTATGAACGGCATCACAGCCGCCCCTACCGCCCGCGGGCGGACGGCGATGGCAGCCGCTGACACCGGGCCGTGGCGGTAATGGCTCACGCACACGGATGGCGCGCCAAGGCGGCGCCACAGGCTGGTTGCGGATCGCCATGGGCGGACGCCTTTTGATCGTGGGGTGCGGCTACGTTGGCCGCGAATTGGCGCGCCGCGCCGCGGCCAGGGGATGGGCCGTTCGGGCGGTCGTCCGCACGCCCCATTCCGCGGCGGCGCTGGCAAAGGACGGAATCGATGCCGTCGCCGGAGACGCGTCCCAACCGGAACTCTGGCGGGGTCTGGGTCCGCCGCCCGACGCGGTCGTGGCTTGTGCGGCGCCCGGACGCGGGGAAGCGGCGGCGTACGAGGCGGTTTATCAGCGGCTGGCGGTTCGCGCGGCGCGGTTCGCGGCGGGGCGGCCCTTTCTTTTCACGTCGTCCACCTCAGTCTATGCGCAGGAGGACGGGTCGGAGGTCACGGAGGACAGTCCAGCGGAACCCGCCTCGGCCACGGGCCGAATTCTGCGCGCGGCCGAGGACGCTTGTCTGGGGGCGGGCGGCTGCGTGGCGCGGGTCACGGGGATTTACGGGCCGGGCCGGTCGGTCTGGCTGCGCCGCTTCCGGGAGGGCACGGCGGCGCTGGACGGCCATGGAAGCCGGTGGCTCAACCAGGCGCACCGGGATGACATTGCGGCGGGGATTCTATTTCTGGTGGAACGCGGGGCGGCGGGCATTTTCAACCTGTCCGACAACGAGCCTGTGCGGCAGCGCGACCTGTTCATGTGGCTGGCGGAGCGGCTGGGGCTGCCGATGCCGGGTCCGGGCCCGGAGAACGGAGGCCGCAAGGGCGGCGCGAGCAACAAGCGCGTGCTCAACGCCAGGCTGCGCGGCCTCGGCTGGGTTCCGGAGTTTCCCACGTTCCGCGAGGGCCTGGAAAGGGTGCTTACAGCCGGGTGAGTTCCTGGCCCTTGGCCGTGTCCTTCACCGACCAGCCGAGCGCGCGGACTTTGTCGCGCAGATCGTCGGACTTTTTCCAGTCCCGGGCCGCGCGGGCGGCGGCGCGCTCGTTGAGAAGCGCTTGCACCTCCGCCGGCGCCGCGTCCGGGGCCTCCTCGACCGCGAGCACGGTGTTGATCTTCTCCCAAGCCGCCAGCAACGCCGCCGCTTCTCCCGGAGGCAGCGCCCCGCTATCCATGGCGCGGTTGGAGTCCCGGACGGCGTCGAACAGCAGCCCCAGGCCTTTCGAGATGTTGAGGTCGTCGGCCAACGCATCGGCAAACGCTTCGAGGAGCGGCGCCGGCGCGGACGCGCCGTCCGCGGCGGCTTCGCGAAGGCGTTTTACCCATTCGTCCAGCCGGTGCAGCGCCGTTTTCACCCCGTCCAGATCGTCCGGGACGAAATTCAGCGGCAGCCTGTAGTGGACCGCGATCAGCGCGTACCGGATCTGGCGCCCCGTGAAGCCTTTCGCAAGAAGATCGCGCAGCGTGAAAAAGTTGCCAAGCGACTTGGACATCTTCTGGCCGTTCACGCGCAGATGCTCGCAATGCATCCAAAGCCGCGCGAAGGGGCGCCCGGTCAGCGGTTCGGTCTGCGCGATCTCGGCCTCGTGATGGGGAAAAATGTTGTCCACGCCGCCGCAATGAATGTCCACCGTGTCCCCGAGCAGCGCCGTCGCCATCGCCGAACATTCGATGTGCCAGCCGGGACGCCCCTCGCCCCAGGGCGACGGCCAGGCATTGTCGCCGTCCGCGGCGTCCCGAGCCTTCCACAAGGCAAAATCGCCGATGCTTTCCTTTTCGTACTCGTCGTGGGAGACGCGCCCGGACGGGCGGAGTTCCTCCAGGTTGAGGTGGGCAAGGCGTCCATAGGCCGGGAACTTCGCCAGCCGGTAATAGACCGACTTGTCCTCCGCCTGATAGGCGATGCCGAGTTTTTCGAGGCCCTGGATCATCTCGATCATGCGCGGGATGTGGTCGGTGGCGCTGGGCATGAGCGCGGGGACCTGGATGCGGAGGGCGGCGAGGTCTTCGAGGAACGCCTGCTTGTACACGGCGGTGAACTCCCGCAGCGGGCGGCTCTGCGCGCGGGAATTGCGGATTGTCTTGTCGTCCACGTCCGTGAAGTTCATCACGCGGCGGACGGGATGGCCGGCGAGTTCCAGGAAGCGCTCCAGCAGGTCCTCGAAAACGTACGCGCGGAAGTTGCCGATATGGGCGAAATCGTACACCGTCGGGCCGCAGGTGTAGAGCTTGACCTCGGCGCCGGGAGGCAGGCCGAGCGGCTCGGGCCGCCGGGTCAGGGTGTTAAAAAAACGCGGTTCTTGCATGGGGCGCAGGGGTCAGTCCTTGACCTTGACACCTAATCTTGGAAACAAAAAATTTCTTTTCACCCCTTGCACTGGATGGACGCCACGGCCATGGCCGCGATCCCTTCGCCACGGCCCAGAAAACCCATCTTTTCGTTGGTTGTCGCCTTCAGATTGATCCGGGTCCTCTGGATAAAAAGGGCCTCGGCGATCCTGCTCTTCATGGCGTCGGCGTGCGGCAGGATTTTTGGCGCCTCGGCGATCACGGTCGCGTCAATGTTCACAATCTCGGCATCGTGCGCCGCCATCATGCCGCGGATGTGCTCCAGAAAGACAAGACTCGACACGTCTTTCCACTTCGGGTCGTTGTTGGGGAAATGCTTTCCGATGTCGCCCTCGCCCAGCGCGCCGAGGATCGCGTCGGCAATCGCGTGGATGAGCACGTCCGCGTCCGAATGTCCCAGAGGACCGCGCGGATGCTCGATCTTCACGCCGCCGAGAATGCAGGGACGCCCCTCGGCAAACGGATGCACATCATAACCAATACCGGTCCGAAACATGCCTCATGAGACGCCGCCCCCGCCGGCAAGTCAAGACCCGGCGCAAGGCGGGGTTGACGGCCAGGCGGGAAGGGCCGAGTGTGGCTGCCAAGCCGTGAAACGATTGTTCGCCGCACTCGTCCCTCCTCCGGGCCTGGCCCGTGGGCTGGTGGAGCTGAATCCGCGGGTCAAAGGGGTGCGATGGCTTTCCGCAAAACAGTTGCATCTGACGCTTGCCTTCCTTGGCGAAACATCCGTGTCCGGCGGGGAACGGCTCAAGACCGCCCTGGCCCGGGTTGCGGTGCCGCCCTTCGTGCTGCCCGTGGCGGGAATCGGCTGTTTCGGGGGCGCGCGGCCTTCGGTCGTCTGGGCGGGAACCGGAACCGGGCACCCGCACCTGTATGCGCTGCATCGAAAAGTGAACGACGCCATTTTGGCCGCCGGCCTGGAGGCGGATTTGAAGCCGTTTAAGCCGCATATCACCCTGGGCCGGGCCAGGGGCGTTCCGCTGGGCGCGCTCCGCCCGTTTTTGCGGCGGCACGAGAACACGGAATTCGGCCTGTGGCCGGTCGATGCCTTCGCGCTATTTTCCAGTGTTCCAGGCGCGGAGGGGTCGGTTTACACAGGGGAGCTGGAGGTTCCTCTGGAATCGCGCGCGGCGCGGGGCGGGCAGCCGCCGGTTACCAGCCCAACGCCCGCGCCATGACGCGGACGCGGGCGTCCCAGGGCACGCCGGGCGGGCAGAGAATCAGGAGATGGAGCCAGGCGGCGAATGCCTGCGTCAGCAGTGTGGAGAACACCCGGCCGGAGGAAAAGCGAAGGCGCCGGTCGGAGCCGGGGTCCTTGCCTGTCCGGCGCCACCAGGCCACGCACGCGCAGACGGTAAGGCCCTGGCCGAGGAAATAGGCGCAGAAGAGCCCAACCATATCCCCGCCAACGGTCCAGTATTTTGAGCCGAACCAGCCTGTGTGCAGGACCAGGGCGCTGGCGAGGAACGTGGCCAGAATGTTCAGGAACTGGCGGGGGCCCCGGCCGCCCAGGGGGAAATAGACCAATTTAAGCAGCAGCCGCCGATTGTAGATTGCCCAGCGCCGCCAGAGTTCGACCGGGTTCCATGCCAGCAAAGCCCAGCGGTAGTTGCTGGGAAGGTCGAGCCCGAAGAACCGGCCAATCGCCACGGCGACATCCGCCGTTGCGGAGAGCCAGAGGACGCAGGCGGCGTGGGTGGCCCCGAGCGCCAGCCATAGTCCGCCCGATCCCAGCGCCGCCGCCCGCGCCTCGAAGCCTTCGACCGTCCAACGCGAGTACCAGAACCCGCCCGCTACGGTGGCGAGCAGCACCAGCGCGCCGCCCTTGAGCGCCGCAAGTCCCAGCGCCCGCCAGCCTTGGGCCACCAGCGGTCTGGGCGCGCGCCGGCCCGCGAAGTCGGAGGGCGCGATATTGATCGGGTTGAGGCAGTTCGAGGGGAACAAGAAAAACGCGGTCCATTCGGGCATGGTCCATTGCCCGATCCGTCCGTCGATTCGTTCCCGCCAGTAATAGAGCGCGCCGAGGATGAACAGCGTGGTGCCGGATTCGTCCAGCCATCCATGAAGGTGCGGGACATCGTGATGGAGGGAGAACCATGTCTTGGGCGCGACGAACCCCGCAAGCGCCAGGAAGCCAAGCGCCAAAGCGGGCCGTCGGCGCGCCGCGCCAAGGGCCACGACCGCCGCGGCAAACGCCCATGCGAACTGGGGATTGCGCGCCAGCCAGGCGCCCAGCCCCGCGGCGATCCACCAGACGGTTTGGAATCGCGGAAGCCACGCGGCGCCGAGCGCGCCGGCGGCAAGAACCGCCACCGCCCGCCATTCGGTGGAGACGGCGCCGGGGAGCGTTCCGGGTCCGGCGGAACCCATGCCCAGCATGGGCATGATCCACGCCATGGCGGCGAACCCGCAGGCCAGGGCGGCGGCGCGGAGTGTGGGGTGGATTTGGAGGGCCACGCGCGCGGACGCTGGCCGCGTCTGAAGCGAAAGGGAAGGGGAAAGTGCGGGCGCGGGGCGCCAGGAGCGGCTGCCAACCCCGCAGAGATCTAAAGCGGCGCTTGCCTGGCCCCAGGGAAGCGATCGAGGACCGTCATTTTCGATGATCCGATCGGGACATCGAAAATGACGGTACATTTGGGAGGACAAAGGGTTTCCATCTAAAACCACGGCGAGAGAACCGTCACTTTTGATGTTCCGATCGAGACATCAAAAGTGACGGTGCATTTCAGGGAATGAGGGGCCTCAAGATGGGGGCGGGAGGCGGCGGCGGGTTCCGCGGGAATCCTCGCGGGGCTACTTCAACGGGGTATCGAGCCCTTCGGGCGCGGTGTCCTGTCCGGCGGGGATGTCGGTGCCCTCGAACACGTAGAGGAACACGGCGCCGGGTGGCAGGCCGCGGTCGTCGGCGCCTGTGGCCTTGTTGATTGTGAACTCCGGTTTCACCAGCTTGGGCAAGAGGGGGATTTCCTCGATCCTGACCTGTTCGCTGTCGAGGTTGTGGGCGCGCGGATTGCCGGCCATGCGGTGGAGCCGGACTTTGGCGGCCTTGGTGAACGGCAGGCCGACGGTCACGGGCGTGAAACCGTCGTCGCCGGGCATGGGGTAATTGTCAATCTTGCGGGATACGAGGAACAGATTGACGCGTTGTCCCTGGCGCGTGGCGTAGCAGCCCGCGAGCGGCACGTTATCCCTTGCGGCGCGCCGTTTGAACTTGGGCATGTCCACACCCGGTCCCGAAACCTTGTCCACCTTTAGGAAGTCGCCGGTTCCCTCGCGGTTGAACAGCGCGAGCGTCATCCAGGGCGGGTGGGCGACGGCGCCCTTGTGCCATGCGGTGTGGGAGACCCAGTGGCTGCGGCCATGGAAAAACGTGAAGAAATTCTGGAGGTCAAACCCGTAATAGGCCTTGTCCAGGAAACAATCGAGCGTCGCGGCGCCGCCGCCCTGGCTTTTCATCGTTTCCTCCTGGGCGCGGACCTGTTCCTGGGTCATCTTGGGCTGGTTGTTGAGGCCGCTGAGGGCGTAGCCGGGCCCGGCTTCGTAAGTGCCGATGCCGTAGTCGGCACGGCCCCCGGCCTTCAGCGCGTCGCGTTCCTGGCGCATCTTTAGGGAGCGCAGGTTGGCGGATTGCGGGGTTTGGAGCAGGACCATGAACAGGCTGGAGTCGTTGGCGCCGGCGGGGCCTTCGCCTTCGTCCCAGCCTCCGTTGTAGGCGGCGACCGTCATCCAGCCGGAATTGGGCGAGCGCGTGGCGGCGAGTGTGCCGTAGGAGCTGGCGGACCAGCCGCCGAGGACGAACTGGATCTTCCGGTCGAGGCCCGAGGCCTCCCAGTAGGGGCTGGCCTTGAGGCAATCGATGACGTGTTCCTGGAAGAAACCATAGACCTCGCCGCGGTCGTACTTCTGGCCGGTGGCGGCGTCGGTCATGCTTTCGAAGACCCATGGGCTGAAGAGCCAGTTCCAGGTTTCGTTGCTGATTTCGAGGTAGATGCGTTCGAATTCATCGGCCCAGGGTTTGGACTGTCCCTGCTGGTGGCGTTTGAAGGCCCATGGCTTGCCTTGGGGCGTGTCTTTGTTGGGGTCGTAGGGCGCGGCGAGGAATTCCGCCATCCCCAACCACTCCTCGGGGGTCATGTGCATTTCCACCTGCAACCACGGATGCACCTTCGCCCGGCGCATCATGGCCAGGGTCTGTGGCAGGGTGTTGCCCTTGCCCACGCCGTGGATGACGCCGGCGGGGTTGGTGAACTGCTCCATGCCATAGGTCATTACGCCCGTCTTGATGAACCCGTGGGTGCGGAGCGTCCGCATCCGCGATTTCTCCAGGCTTGCGTATTCGTAGGGCCGGTAGTCCAGGAACGGCGCGTCCCTGGCGTACACGCGCAGATTGTCGATCCAAACCGTGCCGGGACCGGTGATTTCCAGGACCATCTGGCCCACGCCGCCTTTCTTGTCGAGAACAGCGGGCGGCACAAACACAGTCTCAAATTTCCGCCACGTTCCGTCCGGGTTGAACGCCGCGTCGGGAATCGCGCCGCCGTAGGGCCCGGCAAACCCGAACTTCACCCCACCGGCGAGGCCCGCCTGCCTGAGCCAGACCTCGGCGACATATTCCTTGCCGGGTTCGAGCACCTCGTACCATGTTTGCTGGGTGTCGGCGTGGTTGAACTTCGCAAAACGGAGCGGCTGGTTGTCTTGGAGCGACACCTTGAGGCAGGTCGCGCCCGGGTCCGTCACGGGCGTGTCCGCGGCGTGCGGCTCCAGTTCCCAGGTCCGGTTTGCGTTTTCGTCCGGGTAAAACGGGATGTCGTCGGAGATCGGCCCGCGGTTCTGGCCGGCGGCCCAGACGCGGTTGGAATTCAACTTCCGCCGCGAGCAGGTGGTGAAGGTCTTGTCGATGACAACCCAATCCCCTTCGCGCACGGCGGCCTCTCCCTCCCGTGCGCCCCCCTCCAGGATCAGCCCGAACCCGCGGTGGGCCTTGGGATCGTAATCGGACTTCAGAACGCGGTACCCGGCCAGGTCCGGCGCCGCGACGGCGTCCCAAGTGAGGATGACGGTGCCGGTTTCTTCGTTCGCCTCGGCCTTGAAACTGGCCGGCGCCGGGGGCGGTTCGGTGTCGGTCCGCTCTTTTGGCGGGCGAAGTCTTGCGGGTTCCGGCTTTGGCGCCGCGGGTTTGCCGGGTTTCGCCGGGCGCGGGACGCCGGCCCCGAGTGCGGGCTTGGACTCGTTGCCCTGCTTGTCCACGGCGGCGACGGAAAAGAAATAGGTGGCATCGGGCCGGTTATAATCGTCGAACTCCACCTCGAACCGCGTGGTGTCCGGCGGGAGGACATTCTCTCCGGTCATGGACGCCCAGCCGCTCATCCAGGACCCGCCGTCCTTCACGCGGTCGGTTCGGACGATCTTCATCTTTCCGTGGACGATCCGGTACACCCGGACGCGGGCGCCGTCGTAGAAGCCCTCGCGCAGCGTGTCGTATTGCGTGATTTCGGGGCCGAGCACGACGCGGTCGGGCGCGTCGCCGGCGGCGAAGAAACGGGTTCGGAATTCCACGGGTTCGAAGGGGGCGTTCCAGAGGCTGTTGCCGAACGACCCGATGGTGGCGGTGAAGGGTTCGACGCCGCGGTTGACGATGTCGGGTGTCACGTTGAAGCGGGCGGCGGCGTGGTATCGCGCGGGGTCGGGCTGGACTGGGGCCTGGGCGTGGAGGAGGGCGGGGAGAACGGCGGCGAGGGGTAGGAGGAAGGGTTTCATGCCTGGGGTTATTCCTACTAAAGCGGGAAAGGCCGGGCGTTACAGGCCCGGGCGGTGGGTTTGTTTCAGTCGGCGAGATAGAGCGCGAGGGCTTGGTCGAGGCGTTCCAAGTCGCGGGGTTACGCCTTGCGCGGGGGGGAGTTCAGGTCGGCGCGGTCCCACTCGTCGAGCCAGGATTTCTCAGCGGCGTTCCCGTCCAGAAAGGCGCGGTAGGCCACCGCGGCTTCACGCACCTTCAGTTCGTCGAGATTCTTCTGGAGCACGGAACGGACGAAGGCGGCCATGCTCATGGCCGCGGGCCTTCGCTCGTCAAGCCCCCGGAGAAGGGCGCCCTCCAATTTCACGGTAGTGGCTTTCATGCTGGAAGTCTGCTTTCCGGGCAGAGCCGTGTCAACTGGCGCCAAGGCCGGTCCAAGGGCGCGACGGGGCGACGATCTGAATGCCGTGGCGTTCCAGGAGTTCCGCCGTGGGCGGCGCGCCGGCGAAGAGGGCGCGGGGGATGTCGGGGTCGGGGGCCAGGCCGCCGAAGAGCGCGGCGACGTCCGGGACTCCGTCGGGGGGCTGGAGGCCGACGACGGTGGCGCCTTCCTCATGGAAGTTGAGGAGCGCGCGGATGGCGGGGGCGCCGTTGTCCAGGTTGCCGGCGGCGCCGCACACAAGGGCGCAGAGGACGGGCCGGCTGTCGAGGGAGCGGAAGGCGTAGAGGGCCGTTCGCAAGTCGCCGGGGCTGGCGAAGGCTTCGAGCCAAATCTGGTCCACGCGCCCGTCGAGCAGGGCGCCGATTTGTTCCTGGTAGAGGGCTTCGGCCTGGGGGGCGGTGCGGGCGGGATCGGGCGGGAGGGGATGAACGACGCCGGCGACGGTTGCGTGGAAGGGTTTGGCGGCCGCGACGGCGATCTGGGCGGCAGTCCAGTTGATTTCGTTGGTGTGTTCGGCGAGGCCGAGCGCGGCGAGGGCCGGGCGGCTGGCGCGGGCGGAGTGCGTGCGCAGGATGGAAGCGCCGGCCGCGGCCGCGGCGGAGAGAAAGGCGGAGACGTTGTCGGGTTGCCTGAGGACGGCGTCCGGGAGCCCGTCGAAGAGGCCGGAGGCCATGCGGAAGGGCGCGGTTTTGACGGCGGCCGGGCTGGGGTCGGGCACGCGCGGGACCTTATTGGGCGCCGGCGGCCAGGATTTGGCGGAGGACGTAGGGAAGGATGCCGCCGTGCTTGAAATACTCGGCCTCGATGGGGGTGTCGATGCGGAGGCGGAGATGGACGGAGCTGGTCTGGCCGTTGGCGCGGTGGACGGTAAGCGCGACGTCGCGCATGGGCGCGATGGCGTCGCCGAGGCCTTCGAGGTCAAAGGATTCGGAGCCATCCAGGCCGAGGGATTGGGCATTCACGCCGTCGGGGAATTGGAGGGGCAGGACGCCCATGCCGACGAGGTTGGAGCGATGGATGCGCTCGAAAGACTGGGCGACAACGGCGCGGACGCCGAGGAGGGCGGCGCCCTTGGCGGCCCAATCGCGGGAGCTGCCGGTGCCGTATTCCTGGCCGGCAAAGACCATGAGCGGGACGCCGGCGGCTTTATAGGCCATGGCGGCGTCGTAGATGGAGACGGTCCTGGGTTCGGCGCCGGGGTTGGCGGGGTCGAAGAGGCGGGTGACGCCGCCTTCGGTGCCTGGGAGCATGAGATTCTTGATGCGGACGTTGGCGAAGGTGCCGCGGGTCATGACGCGGTCGTTGCCGCGGCGCGCGCCGTAGGAATTGAATTCATCCGGCGGGACCCCGTTTTCCTGGAGATAAAGGCCGGCGGGAGAGGTCTTCTTGATCGAACCGGCGGGGGAGATGTGGTCGGTGGTGACCGAATCGCCGAAGATGCCGAGGGCGCGGGCGCCGCGGATGGGGGCGACGGGGGGCGGCGTGGCGGGAAAATCCGTGAAGAACGGGGGTTCCTGGATGTAGGTGGAGGCGGCGTCCCATGCATAGACCTGGCCGGTGGGGGCGGGGATTTCGTTCCACTTGGGATTCTGGGCGGCGAAATCGCGGTAGAGCCGCTGGAAGACTTCCGGTTTAAGGGCGGCGCGCATGAGGTCGCGGACCTCGCCGAGGCTGGGCCAGACATCCTTGAGGAAGACCTCGTTGCCGTCGTGGCCGCGTCCGAGGGGGTCGTGGGTGAGATCGAGATCGACGCGTCCGGCGAGGGCGAAGGCGACGACGAGGGGCGGGGACATGAGGAAGTTGGCCTTGATGGAGGGGTGGACGCGGGCCTCGAAGTTGCGGTTGCCGGAGAGGACCGAGGCGGTGACGAGGTCGTGGCGGGTGATGGCGGCCTCGATATGGGCTTCGAGCGGGCCGGAATTGCCGATGCAGGTGGTGCAGCCGAAGCCGACGATGTGAAAGCCCAGCTCGTCGAGGAAAGGTTGGAGGCCGGTTTGGTCCAGATACTCGGCGACGACGCGGGAGCCGGGGGCGAGGGAGGCCTTGACCGTGGGCGGCACGCGGAGGCCGCGTTCGACGGCCTTTTTGGCGAGGAGCCCGGCGGCGAGCATGACGGTGGGGTTGGAGGTGTTGGTGCAACTGGTGATGGCGGCGATGAGCACCGAACCGTGGCCGATGTCGGAAGCCAACAGGGCGTCGCCGAGTGGGACGCCGGCCGGAGCCGGGTGCTGGTCGCGCATTTCGCTTTCGGAACGGGAGACGGTGGCCTTCCGGTTGCCGTAAGTGCGGTCGGGCTCGGCCCCGGCGGGAGGTTCGCCGCCATCAATGGTGTAGCGGCTGCCGAGTTCGGTGGCGGGCTTGCCGTAGCCGTTTTCGGCGACGGGGCGGGAGAAGAGGTTGGTGAAGGTGGCCTTGAGGGCGGGCAGCTCGATGCGGTCCTGGGGGCGCTTGGGGCCGGCGACGGAGGGCACGACGGAGGCGAGGTCGAGGGAAATATCGGTGGAATATTCGATGTCGCCGCGGCGGGGGATGCCCCAGAGCCCCTGGGCTCGGTAGTAGGCTTCGAAGAACGCGCAATGCTCCTCGGACCGGCCCGTGGCGCGGAGGTAGGCGGCGGTTTCGGCGTCGATGGGGAAGAAACCCATGGTGGCGCCGTATTCGGGGGCCATGTTGGCGATGGTGGCGCGGTCGGTGACGGGGAGGGCTTCGGCGCCCGGGCCGTAGAACTCAACGAACTTGCCAACGACCCTGGCCTTGCGGAGGAGTTCCGTGACCGTGAGGGCGAGGTCGGTGGCGGTGACGCCCTCGCGAAGGCCGCCGGTGAGATGGACGCCGACGACGTCGGGGGTGAGAAAATAGACGGGCTGTCCGAGCATGCCGGCTTCGGCTTCGATGCCGCCGACGCCCCAGCCGACGATGCCAAGGCCGTTGATCATGGTGGTGTGGGAATCGGTGCCGACGAGGGTGTCGGGATAGGCGACGGGCGGCGGGGCCGCGTCCGTTCCCGGCGCGGACACCAGGACGCCTTTGGCAAGGTATTCGAGGTTGACCTGGTGAACGATGCCGATGCCGGGAGGCACTACCTTGAACGTGTTGAACGCTTGCATGCCCCATTTGAGGAATTGGTAGCGTTCGCGGTTGCGGCGGAATTCGTGGTCGAGATTGAGGCGCAGGGCGTCTGCGGAACCGGCGAAATCGACCTGGACGGAATGGTCCACCACGAGATCGACGGGGACCAGGGGCTCGACGGTGGCCGGGTTTCCGCCGAGGCGCGCGACGGCCGAGCGCATGGCGGCGAGATCGACGAGGAGGGGGACGCCGGTGAAATCCTGAAGCACGATGCGGGCGACGACGAAGGGGATTTCCGCGGTGCGCGCGGCCTTGGCCCGCCAGTTGGCAAGGGCCTTCACGTCGTCCGCGGAAATGCGCCGTCCGTCGCAGTTGCGGAGCACGGACTCCAGGACCAGGCGGATGGAGACGGGAAGTTTGGAGACGGGACCGACGCCGGCTTTTTCGAGGGCGGGCAGCGAAAAGAAGCGGACGGAACGGTTGTGGGGAAGGGACAGGGTCTGGAGGACGCCGAACGGGTCTGTCATGAGGGAACTGTTACCGAGGATTGGAATGGGGACAAGGGAAAGTGATGGATGCAGGAGCCGGGTTGCGCGGGCCCGCGGGGAGTCGCGGAATCCCAAGGCCCGAGCGCCGCCGGCTGTCGCGGGGCGCCCTGGGCGGTGCGGCGGAGACGCGGTTTTGCGGCCGCATCGGCGCGGGGGTCATCTGCGCTTGGAGTTCGGGTTGGACTCCGGGCGCGGCTTGGGGTCGGCGGATTGGACGGGGGCGGGGGGCGCGGCCTTGCCGTTGGGGGCGGGGATGGGGATGGGCGCGAGACCGGCGGCGTCGAACGGGCCGGGTTCCTGGCCGTCGGGGGGCACGGGTCCGGTCTGGCCGTTGACGATGAACCGGACAGCGGTGCCGGTGGCGCGTTCGATGTCGGCGAGGGCGGCGTTAAAATCGAACCGGGCGCTGAGCTCGGTGCTTTGGGCGTCGGTGAGGGAGGTGCGCGCGTCGAGGATGTCGAGCTGGGTGCCGGTGCCGGCGTCGAACCGGCTTTGGGCCAGGCGGAGGGCTTCCTGGGCTTGCTCGACGTTTTTGACCTGCGATTCCATCAGCTCAATGGACTCGATGTAGCGGGAATGGGCTGAGCGCACTTCGAGTTCGACCTGGCGGCGGGTGTTTTCGAAGTCGAGGAGCGCTCCCTGGTAACGGGCCTTGGCCTGATCGACGCGTCCCTTGGTTTCCAGGCCGTCGAAGATGTCCCACCGCCCCTCGACGCCGGCGACGTACCCGCCGTCGTTCTTTTCGAGATCGTCGGCGAATTGTTCGTGCTGGTAGCCGTAGGAGCCGAAGCCGGCCAGGCGCGGATAGTATCCCGAGACCTCGGCGTTAATGAGCGATTTTTCGGCCTGAACCGTGCGGGCGAGCCGTTTGAGAAGGGGGCGGTTGAGGGCGGCGCTCTGGAGGCAGGCTTCGAGGGCGATGGGCCGGGCCTCGTCGGACAGCCGGCCCGCGGCTTCGACCGCCGGGGTAAGCGGGTCTTCGGCCCGGTAATCGACCGCGGTGAGTTTCGCCAGATCGTTGAGGGAGATGCGGTAATTGTTGCGGGCGGCGATAAGGTTGGGCCGTTCGTTGGACAGCTCGACCTCGGCGCGGAGCACGTTGAACCGCGGCACCGTGCCGGCCTCAAACCGGCGCTTCTGGTTGTCCAATTCCTCCCCCAGCAACTGGACCGAATCCTCGCGAACCGTGATGAGCGAGCGGTTCAGGAGCACGCGGAAAAAGGCGACGCGCGTATCGTAAAGCACGCGCTGGATGGTGTCGGCGAAGTCGAAGAACGCCGCCTCCTCGTCGAGCTTGGCGGCGCCGATCCGGGCGCGGGTGCCGCCGGCGTCGAAGATCAGTTTCTCGAGGCGGAGCTGGACGTCCCATTGTTCGTTGGACGGTTTGTCGGTGTTGGGCCGTTGCCTGGGCGGAGGCGAGGCGGGGATCACCAGCCCCGGGCCGATCGGAATCGCCGGTGTGCCCCTGGCTTCCTCCTGGGGAACGCCGGGCTGGGAGTAGTTAAGGTACTCGTCGGTCTGGGTGAAAGTGGTGACGGCCGCCAACCGGGGCATGGCCGCCGAGCGCACCTCGACAACGACGCCGCGGGCCTGCTTGATGCGCTCCCGCGCCGCGAGGATTTCGGGGTTCTGCGTCAGGGCGAGGTTGACGGCCTCGTCGAGGGTGAGCAGACGCAGCGCCTTCAGCGGGGCGCGGCGCTCAATCGTGCGCGTATTGGCCGACGCGACGGGCGGGACAGCGCCATTGGCGCCCTCCACCGTGTTGGTGGCCCCGGACGCGGGCTCCGCCGCGGCTTCCTGGGCGGGAGCGTCCAAGACGGGCGCCATCGCCCCAAGAACCGCCACGAGGAAAACGGTCCCCAAGGCAAAAAGTCGGGTGCGCGGTTGTTTCACTTTCTCATCCTTTCGCCGGATGCGTTTGGCATCCGGCGGAGGGAGGTTGGGCGGGCCGGGGGATAATGTCAAACCCGTCTGGCGGCCCGCCTGGGAGCGGCGGCGCCCCCGCCGCCGTGCCTGTGCGGGGGACGGGGGGGGGAACGCCCAAGTGCCGGAGCACATGCGGGTCTAGGCACAGCACATTCTCGAGGCACACCCTTGATACGGCGGCGAGGGCACCGCCGCTCCAGCGCGCGTGGCGCCCCTCTCAAACCATAAGCGCGGACGCCATGCAGGCGGGCAAATCTTATTGACATGCGGGGTTGTGGGGGCTAAGGCCCCGGTCATTGCCCGTGAACGCCGCACCCGCCCAGCCAGACGCCACCGTGCCGGTGTGCCGGCAGACCGCCCGGACAAGTGAAGGAGCATCCGAATGAGCACAACCCTCAAATCCAAACCCGCGGCCGCCACCAATTGGGTCGGCGGCGAACTGACCGCTCCCGGCGGCGGATCGGCGCTTCCCATCGAATCGCCGTGGGACGGTTCGAGCCTGGGGGAAGTGTCCCTTTCTGGCGCCCGGGAGGTTGACGCGGCGGTTGCGGCGGCGGCCGGCGCGTTCCCGGCGTGGGGCGCGACGCCGGTCAAGGACCGCGTTCAGGTGCTGTTCAAGTTCAAGGCGCTGGTCGAAGCCAACATGGAGGAGCTTTCCAGGCTGGTGAGCGCCGAGAACGGCAAGACGCCGGCGGAGGCGCGGGCCGGGATCGAGAAAGGGCTGGAGGTGGTGGAGTTTGCGTGCTCGCTGCCGCAGTTGATCCACGGGGAACTCCTCGAAGTGAGCGCGGGCGTGGACTGTTACACGCGCCGCTATCCGCTGGGGGTGGTGGCGGGCATCACGCCCTTCAATTTTCCGGCCATGGTGCCGATGTGGATGTTCCCCATCGCCCTCGCCTGCGGCAACACCTTCCTGCTGAAGCCTTCCGAGCAGGTTCCCCTGACGCCGTTGCGCCTCGCCGAATTGTTCCGCGACGCGGGCCTGCCCGGCGGCGTGTTCAACGTGGTCCAGGGGGCGCGGGAGACGGTGGAGGCGCTTCTGGATCATCCGGGAATCCAGGCGGCGGCCTTTGTGGGCTCGACGCCGGTGGCCAAACTTGTGTACGCGCGCGGCATCGCGGCCGGCAAACGGATGCTCACCCTGGGCGGGGCCAAGAACCATCTGGTCGTCGTTCCCGACGCTGACGTGGAGGTCACGGCGAAGAACGTCGTCTCCTCCTTCACCGGATGCGCCGGCCAGCGGTGCATGGCGGCTTCGGTGCTCATCACCGTGGGCGCCTGCGACCATGTTGTCGCCGCCATCGCCGAAGCCGCCAGGGGCGTGCGCCCCGGCCACGAGATGGGGGCGGTCATCAGCCGCAAGGCCAAGGACCGGATCGTTTCGTACATTGACGCCGCCGCAAAGGAGGGCGCGAAACTCCTCCTGGACGGGCGGGGCGCGAAAGTCGCCGGCAGAGAGAATGGCCATTACGTCGGGCCGACGGTGATTGACGGCGTGACCCCCGCCGCCGCGTGCGCGCGCGACGAAATTTTCGGGCCGGTGTTGACGATTCTGCGGGTCAAGACGCTGGACGAGGCGCTGGAGATCGAAAACGCAAGCCCCTTTGGCAACGCGGCGTCGATTTACACCACCTCGGGCGCCGCGGCGCGCTACTTTGAGATGCACGCGAGCGCCGGGATGATAGGGGTGAACATCGGCGTGCCTGTGCCGCGGGAGCCGTTCTCCTTCGGCGGCTGGAACGATTCCAAGTTCGGGGCCGGGGACATCACGGGCCGGGATGGCGTGGCCTTTTGGACCAAGCCCAAGAAGGTGACCGCAAAATGGTCCGCGCGCGCGGCGGCCAACTGGATGAGCTGAGCCCATGAAAGCCGCAGTCTATCATGGCAAGGAAGACATCCGGATCGAGGCCGTCGCCGATCCGTCCTTGGACGACGGCGAGGTGCTCCTCGCCATCGAGGCGTGCAGCGTCTGCGGCACCGACCTCCGCACCTACCGCCACGGCGACGCCAAGATCAAGCCGCCGCGCATCCTTGGCCACGAGTTCTGCGGGCGCGTGGTCGAAAGCCGCGCGCCGGACGCCAACGTCAAGCCCGGCGACCGCGTCCTGATGTACATTGTTCTGGTCAGCGCCACCGACCGCTACGTTGAAATGGGCCGGGCGAATCTTACCGCCCATCGGACGACCATGGCCTACCAGCACGACGGCGCGTTCGCCCCGCTCATGAAGGTGCCCGCCCTCGCCGTGCGCCAGAACAACCTGTTCAAGGTTACCAGCGATGTCCCCCCCGCGCACCTGAGCATCGCGGAGCCGCTGGGCTGTTGCATGAACGCCCACAGCCGCCTGCGCGTCGGGCTCAAGGACACCGTCGCCGTCATCGGCGCCGGGCCCATCGGCATCATGCACGCCGTCCTCTCCCGCCTCCAGGGCGCCCAGAAGGTGATCGTGCTCGACAACAACCCGCGCCGGCTCGAAATGGCCAAGGGTTTCGACATCGACGCCGCCGTGCTGGTGTCGCCCGACGGCGCCCACCGCGCGGAAGTGGCGGAGATCACCGGGGGGTTCGGACCGGACGTGGTCATCGTCGCCGTCAGCGCCGCCGCCGCCCAGAATGACGCCCTCGAAATCGCGGGCAAGGCGGGCCGCGTGAATTTTTTCGCGGGCCTCCCGAAGTCCGACCCCGTCGCGCCGCTCAACATCAACCATGTCCATTACAAGGAGCTGGAGATCAGCGGGTCGTATTCCGAGAAAAAGAGCGATTTCCAGGCGGCCTTCGCCCTGGTCCACAGCGGGCGTTTTCCGTCCGAACGCATCGTCACCCACACCCTGCCGCTGGACCGCGCCACCGAAGCGTTTGGCCTGATGGAATCCGGCGAGGCGCTCAAGGTTTGCATCCTTCCGTGAACCACCCCATGCCGCCAGCCCGGCCAACATCCGCCCGCTGATCCCGCGCCTCCCGTTTTCAACCCCGGCCCCGTCCACCCCAATAACTATAAGAACAAACAACCACGCTATGAGCGAAACTTCACACATCGAATTGTTGATCGGCGGCAAGCCCTGCCCCGCCGCCTCCGGCAAGCGCATCGAAATCAAGAGCCCCGCCGATGGCCGCGTCGTCGGGTCGGTGCCCGCCGCCGGGCCGGAGGAGGTCGGGCGCGCGGTCGCCGCCGCCGAGGAGGCGTTCCGGGTTTGGTCGGGAATGACGGCCTACGAACGGCTGCGGACGACGCTCAAGGCGACGGCGCACGTGCGCACGAAAGCGGCGGAGATCGGCATGCTGATGGCCCTGGAGCAGGGCAAACCGCTGGACCAGAGCCGGGGAGAGATCACGGCGTCGTGCGACACGATTGATTATTACGCGGCCGAAGGGGTGCGCATCGAGGGCTACTCCAATCCCACCGAGCACAAGGATTACCGGTCGTGGGTGGTCTATCAGCCCGTTGGCGTTTGCGCGCTCATCACGCCGTGGAATTATCCGGTGTCGTTGCTGAGCTGGAAGCTGGGCCCGGCGCTCGCCTCCGGCTGCACGGTGATTGTCAAGCCGACGACGGTGACGCCGCTCTCGCCGGCGGCGTTCTGCCATGCGCTCACCGAGGGCGGCCTGCCGGCGGGCGTGGTCAACGTGCTCACCGGGCCGGGCGCGGTGCTGGGCGAAGCGCTGCTGCGGCACCCGGCGGTCGCAAAGGTTGCGATGACGGGCTCCAGCGACACGGGCCGCCGCCTGATGGAAATCGTCGGGCCGAGCTTGCGCAAGATTTCGCTGGAACTCGGCGGCCATTGCCCGGCGGTCGTGTTCGCGGACGCCGATCTGGACAACGCGGCGAAGGTGATTGCTTATAAAGGATTCCGCAACATGGGCCAGTCGTGCAGTTCGATCAACCGGGTCTATGCCCACCGCTCGATCCACGACGCGCTGGCGGCCAAACTCAAGGCGATCGCGGAGAAAATGACCATTGGCGACGGCATCAGCGATCCCGCGGTCGATCTCGGGCCGATGGCGACGGCGGGCGGCTTGGAAACCGTCAAGGAGCACGTCTCCGACGCGCTGGCCAGGGGGGCGCGGCTGGTTTTCGGCGGGAAGGCGCCCGACGGCCCGGCGTTCGCGAAGGGCAATTATTACCTGCCGACCATCCTCACCGGGGCGGCGCCGGAGATGAAGGTCATGCGGGAGGAAACGTTTGGGCCGGTTGTCCCGTTCCGCGCGTTTGACAACCTTTCGGAGGCGGTGGCGGAGGCAAACACGACCAACTACGGGCTGGTGGCCTATCTCTTCACCAAGGACATGGCCAACACCGTGCGGGTATCCGAGGCGCTGGAGGCCGGCACGGTTTGCGTCAATCACGGCGCGGTGAACACAAACTACGGCCCCTACGCGGGCTGGAAGGACAGCGGGTATGGGCTTGAGCTTTCCCGCCGGGCCGTGTTCGAGTATCTCAAGACCAAGCACATCAAGGTCCAGTTGCCCTAAGGAATCCGCCATGCTTCTCGATCCCATCCAAGCCCGCGCCCAGTTTGCCGCCGCGCGGGCGGAAGGGCGCGCCCTTCTCGCGGTCAACGCCGACAGCCCGGCCGCCGTTCTGGACTGCCTCGAGGCCGCCCGCGAGGCCGGGACGCCGGTGATCATCGAAACGTCCCTGTGGCAGCTGCAA
The DNA here is from genome assembly GCA_964435495.1 of uncultured Verrucomicrobiales bacterium. Classification (GTDB taxonomy): domain Bacteria; phylum Verrucomicrobiota; class Verrucomicrobiia; order JADLBR01; family JAIBCM01; genus CAYSZK01. The sequence goes on along the minus strand of CAYSZK010000018.1, from coordinate 16,158 downwards.
GGGCGCAGTTTCGGCGCGGGCGATCCGGTCCTGGGTCTGGCCCGTTATGCCGCCGACCTCGCCGTGCTGGCGGGGTCCCCAAGGTTTCGGGACATTCCGGTGATCCTGCACACCGACCATATCAAGGGGCCTGAGACTCTGGCCATCCTCAAGGCCGCGATTTCGGGCGTTCCGCTGGACCTGCCCGGCGGCGGGGGCGGCGCGCTGGCGTATTCGACCGTGTCGCTGGATTCCTCGGAGCTGTCCGCGGAACAAAACATCGAAACCGTATGCGCCCTGTGCGCCCACGCGAAGGCGGGGGGCCGTCCCTTGACGTTGGAGATGGAGGCGGGCGTCGATGACGGGCTCACGCCGCCGGAGGTGGCGCGCGCGCTTCTCGGAGCGGTCGAAGAGCGGCATCCCGGTTGCGTCTGGCTCTGGGCGCCGGGTTGCGGGACGCGGCACGGCTTTTCCGAGGCGGGCTATCCCGCGTTTTCCGCGGAGCACGTCCGGGCGCAGGCCCGGCTGGCGCGGGAAATCACGGGGCGCGACCTTGGCATTGCGTTGCACGGGTCGTCGGGGCTGCCGGAGGAGGCCTTGCGGGCGGCGGTGGCGGCGGGCGTGGTGAAAGTCAACTGGTCCTCCGAATCCCTGCTCCTGCGCAGCGCGGCGGCCAGGGAGTATTACGCCACGCACGCGGAGCGGCTGGACAAGAAGCATCCCGGGTTCAAGGCGGCGGCGATGGACAACGGCTTGCAGGAGTTTATTGCGAAGAAGTATGTGCCGGTGGTCGCCGGGCGGATGCGGCTCCTGGCGGGGAAGGGGTCCTAACCCGATCGTGGGATGGCCGGCGCCGCGCGGGGCGCGTCCGGTTTTGGCGGGTTGCGTTCGGCCGCGGAATGGGGGATAGATGGCGCGTGCGCGAACTTGGCCGTCGATTCTGGCACCGTTTTTTTTACACGGCGGCCACGGCCCTTGCCTGGCTGCTGTTCCGGGCGTGCGTCCGGGTCCGCGTGCGGGGCCGGCGCAACCTGCCGCGGAGCGGGGCGTTCCTCCTGGTCTGCAACCATATCAGCCACTTCGACCCGCCGCTGCTCGCCACGGTTGTTTGGCGCAAGTGCGCCTGGGTGGTCGCCCTGGACATGTACGCCCACCCGGCGGGGCGCTTCTTTTTCCATGGCATCGAGGCCATCCCCGTGGACCGCGAGCGCACGGACCGGCGGGTGTTCCGCGAGATGCTCCGCCGCGCGAAGGGGGGCGAACCGGTGGGGTTGTTTCCCGAGGCCGGCATCCGCTCGGGGTCCGGGTCGATTCTTGGCGGGGCGCCGGTGGAGGAAGCCGTGGCGGCGTTTGCCGAAATGGCGGGCGTGCCTGTGGTTCCCGCCGTGATGCTGGGGACGGACAAACTTTATTGCCGCGCCGCGTGGCGTTGGCGGACGGTCGTGGAGGTGGCGTTCGGCGAGCCGCTGCCGCCGCCGGGCAAAGGGGAACGCGCGGCGCTGGCGGGCCGCGTCGGGGCCGACATGCGCGCGCTGGCCTCCGGCCTCGCGGCCGCGCACGGGCTGGGGCCGGACGATTTTCCCAAGACGGCCCAGGAGCGATGGGCGGAGGAACGGGCGAAGCGTGCGGGGCCGGGAGCGGGGCGGTGAGCGCGGGTACGGTTCGGGTGCTGCGCCACGGGAAGGGCGGCAGGGCTTGGAACATGGCGGTGGACGAGGCGCTGTTGCGGTTGAGCGCGGCGCCTGTGGTGCGGGTGTACGGGTGGACGGAGCCGGCGGTGTCAATTGGGTACTTCCAGGATGCGGCGCTGGCGCCCGCGGGGCGGCCCTGGGTGCGGCGCTGGACCGGCGGCGGACTTGTGGACCATGCGGCGGACACAACGTACACGGTGGTGCTGCCAAAGGGGCACGAACTGGACGCGGCGGGAACGGCGGAAAGTTACCGGCGGATTCATGAGGGGGTGGCGCGCGCGCTGGCCGCCTGCGGAGTGGACTGCGCGCTTGCCGCGGACTGCGCGCCGGCTGCGGCGGCCTGTTTCGCGGGGCCGGTGCGGTTTGACGTGGTCGGGGCGGGCGGCCTGAAACTGGCGGGGGCGGCCCAGCGCCGGGGAAGGGCGGGCACCTTGCACCAGGGCAGCGTGCTGGTGGCGCCAAGGCCGGACGGGCTGGAGGAAGCGTTGGCGCGGGAGGTTGCGGCGGTGCTGGGCGGGGCGGCGGAACTGGCCGAACTGACGGCGGACGAAGCGGCGGAGGCGGCCCGGCTGGAGCGGGAACGTTACGGGACGGAAGCGTGGAATCTGAGGCGCGAGGCATTGCGCGCCTTGGGAGCGGCGGCCCCCGGTTTGCAGTGACCGTCCGGCCCGGACGGCGGCGCTCCGCACGGCCAGCCGCAAGCCCAAACCCGCCCGGATGGAGGATTCGAGCCCTGGCGCGCCGCTGCGCAAAAAGGTCTTGCTTCACGGGCGCGGATGCCCATTCTCCGCCCTTTGCAAATTAAAGGAGCGAACTTCATGCATAAGTCGAGCAGTCGGATGATGGCGGGCGGGAATTGGTGCAAATGGCTGGGTGCGCTGGCGGTCCTGGCCCTTTCGGCGGGCGCGGCGCTCGCGGCGGGCGACGCGGATTTGAAGCTGCCGACGGAGCGGTCGGCGGTGTTCAACCTCTTCGGCGCGGAGGTGGGCGGCTCGGTGATCCTGTGGAGCGGGATGCTGGTCTGCCTTTTTGGGATGGTTTTTGGTTGGATGCAGTTTTTGGGGCTCAAGCGGCTTCCGGCGCATCAGAGCATGCTCGACGTGTCGGAGCTGATTTACGGCACCTGCCGGACCTACCTGTTGCAACAGGGCCGGTTGTTGCTGCTCCTGTTTCTGTTGATTGGGGCGACGATGGTGTTTTACTTCGGCTACCTCAAGCAGATGGAAGCCGGGCACGTCGGCCTGATCCTGGTCTGGTCGCTGATCGGCATGGGCGGTTCGTTCGCGGTGGCGTGGTTTGGGATCAAGATCAACAACATCGCCAACAGCCGGATGGCGTTCGCGGCGCTCAAGGGCAAGCCGCTGGAGCTTTCGGAGATTCCGACCCGCTCGGGGATGAGCATCGGCGTGCTGCTGATTTCCGTGGAGCTGGTCATGATGCTGATCGTGCTCAAGTTCGTTGATCCCTCCCTTGCCGGCGTCTGTTTCATTGGGTTCGCCATAGGCGAATCGCTGGGCGCCAGCGTGCTGCGCATTTGCGGCGGCATCTTCACCAAGATCGCCGACGTGGGCAGCGACATGATGAAGATCGTCTTCAAGATCAAGGAGGACGACGCGCGCAATCCGGGCGTCATCGCCGATTGCGCGGGCGACAACGCGGGCGATTCGGTCGGGCCGACCGCGGACGGCTTCGAGACCTACGGCGTGACGGGCGTGGCGCTGATTTCCTTCATCTGCCTGGCGGTGCTGCCGCAGCACCAGTGGAGCCTGATCGTTTGGATCTTCACCATGCGCATCGTCATGGTCATCATTTCGATTCTCGCGTGGAAGGTCAACGAGGTGTTCACCAAGGCGACGTACACGCCGGACAAAAAATTCGATTTCGAGCATCCGCTCACCGTCCTGGTCTGGCTCACTTCGATCCTTTGCGTGCTGGCCACCTTCGGGATCAGCTACATGATGCTGCGCGCGCAGTTCGGCGATCTCTGGTGGAAACTGTCCACCATCATCTCCTGCGGCACCATCGCCGCGGCGGTGATTCCGGAGCTCACGCGGCTGTTCACCAGCATGAACAGCGCGCATTGCCGCGAAGTGGTGGACGCGACCAAGGAAGGCGGCACGGGCCTGACGATCCTGTCGGGCATTGTGGCGGGCAATTTCTCGGCGTTCTGGAAGGGGATCGCCATCCTCGGCCTGATGTGGGTCGCCTTCATGACCAGCGAACATGGGCTTCTGGCCTTCATGCAGTATCCCGCCGTGTTCGCGTTCGGGTTGGTGGCATTCGGCATGCTGGGCATGGGCCCGGTGACCATCGCCGTGGACAGCTACGGCCCGGTAACCGACAACGCCCAGTCCGTGTTCGAGCTTTCGACCATCGAACACATCCCGGACATTTCCGGCCAGGTGGAGAAGGAGTTCGGATTCAAGCCGGACTTTGCCAGGGGGAAAGATTATCTGGAGGAGAACGACGGTTGCGGCAACACGTTCAAGGCGACGGCCAAGCCGATGCTCATCGGCACGGCGGTGGTGGGCGCGACAACCATGATCTTTTCGTTGATCCTCATGCTCAAGGAGCACGAGGGCTGGGAAACCCTGGAAGCGCTGAGCATCGTGAACCCGTGGGTGATCCTCGGGATGCTGGCCGGTGGCGCGGTGGTGTACTGGTTCTCGGGCGCGTCGATGCAGGCGGTCACCACCGGCGCGTACCGCGCGGTCGATTACATCAAGAAAAACATGAAGCTGGACGGCGCGGCGAAGGCCTCGGCCAAGGACAGCAACGAGGTGGTCCGGATTTGCACCAAGTACGCGCAGGTCGGCATGGTCAACATTTTCGTGGTGATCTTCGCCCTGGCGCTCGGGTTCGCGAACCTGAATCCGGTGTTCTTCGCGGCCTACCTGGTGTCGATCGCGATGTTCGGGTTGTTCCAGGCGATCTACATGGCCAACGCCGGCGGTTGCTGGGACAACGCCAAGAAGATCGTCGAAGTCGAACTGAAACAGAAGGGGACGCCCCTGCACGATTCCACCGTGGTGGGCGACCTGGTCGGCGACCCGTTCAAGGACACTTCATCGGTGGCGCTGAACCCGATCATCAAGTTCACCACGCTGTTCGGGTTGCTCGCGGTCGAGATCGCCGTCAACGCCAAGAACATCGCCCCCTACCTGGCGGCGGTGTTTCTGGTGGTCGGCCTGATCTTTGTGGGCCGGTCCTTCTACGGCATGCGCATCTCCAGCGGGCGCGTCTGACAGGCCCTCAACTTCAACGTCCGCCGCGGCGCGGTGGCGGGATGGTTCCCAAGGGGGGATGCAAGACCCGGTCCGGGACGGGACGGTGCGGCGAGGGAATCGGAGCGACAGGATTTGAACCTGCGACGTCTTGCTCCCAAAGCAAGTGCTCTACCAAGCTGAGCTACGCTCCGGACGGGGACCCATACTGAACCCCGAAACACGGAAAGGGCAACTCCAATCGGCGCGGGCGGCGTTTCGCGGAAATCGCGCCTCGGCGGTTCCCAATCGCCCTCCCGGGAGCCCGCACCCCGGTCCGCTTGGCCCGCCTCATGGATTGCCGGCCGGCGCCCGCCGGGTTATGCGGCTTCCCGGCGCGAGAAGATACGCAGAGATGCAGGCCCGCAACCGTGCCAATCCCTCGCGCAACGCCGCCAGACCGGAGCACAACCAAAGCAGGTGATGCGCCGGGGTTGCGCGGGGCTGATTGCCGGCCTTGGGGCTTGCGGTCGGCGGGCCGGACGCTATGCTCTTTTTCCAAGACCCGCTTTCCTTTGAAGAACGCGGGCGCCAGCAGCGTCCTCAAACCAGGAGAAACCCATGAAATCCAGACAGCACCCGCTCACAATCGTTGCCGCCCTCGCGGCCGCCATCACCGGATTCACCGCGTCCACCCTTCGCGCCGAAGACCCCGGCAAGAAGCATTCCCCCATGGAGGAGGCCATGGAGGCCATCGACAACGCCTACAAGGAACTCGGCAAAAGCCTCCGCGAACCGGACGCCGCCAAGAAGGCCGACTACGCCAAACTCGCCGCCACCATCCGCGAGAACGCCGAGAAATCCAGCGGCATGCTTCCCAAGAAAGTCGAAAGCCTGCCCGAGGACAAAAAGAAGGAAGAGGCGGAGGCCTACAAAAAGGATATGGCCGCCTTCGTCGAGTCGGTGAAGAACCTCGAAAAGGCAATCGCCGACGGAAAATTCGAGGAGGCCGCGGCGCTTCACAAGGATTTGCGCAAGGCCAAGTCTTCCGGCCACGAACGGTACAAGGCCGCGGATAACGAGTAACCGCCCCCCCCGATTTCCGCCCATGCAGATGGCACGCGCGCTCGCGCTCGGTCTGGCCGCCCTCGCCGCCCTCGACGCGCGCGCGCCCGCCCAGGATGCCCCGGACCGGGACGGCCTCGCCCGTGAGACGCTTCGCATCTTCGAGCGCAGCTGCGCCGAGTGCCACGGCCCCGAGGTCCGCAAACCCAAGGGCGGTTTCGGCCATGTCCTCGACCTGGACCGCCTGACTGACGAGGAGACCTACGTCGTTGCCGGCAACCCCGACGGCAGCGACCTGTTCGCCGTCCTCATCGACACCGATCCCGACATCCGAATGCCGCCGCCGGACAGCGACGCGCCCAAGTTGTCCCCGGAGGAGATCGAGGCCGTCCGCCAATGGATTCTTGCCGGCGCCGGACCTCCCAACGCGCCGCCTGCCCCCGCGGACGCTGCCACTCCCACTCCCGTCGCCGCGCCCGCCACGGGCGGCGGCTTTGGGGCGGCGGTTGCGCGGGTCTTCGCGCGGACGCACCCGATGCTGGTGCATTTTCCCATCGCGCTGCTTTTCGCGGCGCTTGCGGCGGAAATCACCGGACGCCTTCGCCGGAATCCCGCCTCTCTCGAAGGCGCTGTGCGCTGGTGCCTGTGGCTGGCGGTGTTGGCGGCGCCCTTCGTCGTCGCGACCGGCTGGCGCCTGGCCGGGGCCGAAGGGTACAAAGACGCGACTGTGTTCAATCACCGCTGGCTCGGGGTCGCCACGGCCATCGCCGCCGCCGCCGCGCTCGTTTTCCATGAATGGGGCCGTCGCCGGGCCACGGCCCTTGCGCGGCTGGTGGCGGCGCTTGTCCTCGCCCTTGCCTGCCTTCTGGTTGCCCTTGCGGGCCACACCGGCGGGGAACTCGTTTACGGCGAAGGCTATCCCTTCCGCTGATCATTCCAGCAGCCGGGCCGGGTTCTCGCGGACCATCCGTTCGATCTCCGGCCGGCCCAATCCCGCGCCGTGCAGCGCCGCCAGCCAGCGCGCAAACGCCGCCACCGGCGGACCGTTTTCCACCTGCCCGAAATCGGACGAGAGGATGACATGTTCCAGGCCGACCGCCGCAATCTGCGCGGCCAGCGCGGCCGGCGACGGGCCGCCGGGACAGGTTGGCGTCAGCGCCAAAAGGCAGTGCTCAAGAACCGCCCCGAGCGCCACCGCCTCTTTCTGCATCGCCACGCTCATGTTCGTCACCGGCTCGGACGGATGGGTCACGCACAGCCGCCGCACTCCCGCTGCCCGCGCCGCGCGCAGCAGCGCCAGCGATTCCTCCGGCGCCAAGTGCCCCGTCGCCAGCACCGCGTCGTGCTCGGCGATCAATCCCGCGATCTCAACCGCCGCGGGGACCACCCGCCCCTCTCCGTCCAGCACCGTCAACCCCGCGAAATCCGATGGCATGGGGAACCGCGCCCTGCCCAGCAGCCGGAGGTGATGCCGGGCGCCGTAGGTCGGGAACCAAACCACACGCGCCCCCAGGCGCAGCGCCCTCTCCGCCGCCGCGGGATTCAGCCCGCCGTTGGGGGGATTGAGCGTCACCGAGCCCACGCACTTCGGCCCCGCCGGGTGCGCCCGCCGCAGCATCGCCGCCACACCGGCTGTACAGCCGGTATGGTCCTTGAGGCAAACCCCCGCCATCCCGGCGGCGGCCGCGTCGCGCATCAAATCAAAAGCGTCCTGCGCCCGCGGCGCCACATCCGGCCCACAGTGGATGTGCGCATCCCACGCTCCTTCCAGCCAATCCCGCGGTTCCGCCTGCGCGCCGCTCATCGTCCCTCCAGCATCGCCATTTCCATCGCCGGCGGCCAGTCGTAACTTCCCGGCTTCACCACAAACCGCGGCGCCCCCGCCGCCACCGGCTTCAGTGCGCAGGTCCCCGGCGCCGGCTCGCCCAGCACCTCAAAGCGTTCCCATCCCGCCGCCCGCGCCAGCGCCGCCGCCGTCGCGCCGCCCTCGGCAAAAACCGACGCGTTGGCCTCCGCCTCCCGCACGACCGCCGCCGCGGCCGCCGCCAGTCTCGCCGCCAACGCCGGGGGCGCTCCCTCCCGGCGGGGTGCGCCCAACCCCATCAACAACCCGCCGCGTGTCCGCCATTCCCCGGCAACCCGCTCCGCCCACGCGGCGTCCAGCGCCGCATCCTCCGGCAGCAGGCATACCGGAAGGCCTGCCGCTTGAAACCGCGCCTCCCGCGCCGCCCACGAAGCCGCCGAACCGCACACCAGCAACGCCGCCGCGCCTGGCGTTCCAGGGAACACGTCCTCCACCGCGCCCGGCCGGGCCCGCACCCGCGCGGCCAGCACCGCTTCAAAAAACTCCAGCGCGCCCGCCGGCAAATCCCCGGGCGTCAGCCGCCGCGCCAACACCGCCAGGTCGCTGCCCAACTCCGCGTCCGGCGCGACCAGCCCCGTCTCCGGCCAGTGGCGCGATCCACGCGCCACATGCGCCGCGTCGCCCTCCCGCCCGCCGCGCGCGAGCAAGGCCCCCACCTCCGCCGCCCGCGCCGGACAGTCCGGGTCCTCCGCAAAGACGGTCTCATTCACAGGCGCACCGTCCACCAGCAAACGCCCGCCGCTGACAATGCGCCCCCGCCTCGGGTTGGCCGGCGCAAGCACGACCCGCCGCAACCCGAGCCCGCCCGCCAGCGCGAGGCATTCTGCCGCCACCGGTCCGCGCAGCACCGAGTCCGTCTTCTTGTAAACCCACCGCGGTTTCCAACCAGCCACCCGCTTGGCCAAGGCCTCCAGCCGCGCCGCGGCCGCCTCCGGCGCAAGACCGCGCGAGTCGGTGTCCAATACCGTCACCTCTCCCGCCGGTTCCGGCGCCGCGCCCGTGGCCAGCGCCGCCTTGAGCCCGTGCCGCCACGCCGCACCGGCCAGCTCGGCGGCGCCCGAAAAATCGTCGGCCACCACGACGATCATGCCGCCGGCCCGTCCGCCGCCAGCCGCGCCGCCAGCAACACGGCTTCAAACAGGCTGTTCGGATCGGCCTTCCCCTGCCACGCGATATCGAGCGCCGTCCCGTGGTCCACCGACGTCCGGATCATGGGCAGCCCCAGGGTCACGTTGATCGCCGAGTCGAACGCCAGCATCTTCAGAGGGATGTGCCCCTGGTCGTGGTACATGCAGATGAACGCGTCGGTTTCCTTCCGCCGCCGCGGCAGAAACGCCGTGTCCGGCGGCAGCGGACCCGTGATCGTCCGCCCGGCCGCGCGCGCCCGCTGGATCGCCGGCACAAGGAACTTCTCCTCCTCGCCCCCCCCAAACAATCCGCCCTCTCCCGCGTGCGGGTTGAGCCCGTTTACCACCAACCGCGGCTCCCGCCCGCGCAACCGCCGCATCGCCGCCGCTGTGAGATCAATTACGTCCAGAATCCGGTCCACGGAAAGTTTGCCCGGCACGTCCCGGTACCCGATGTGGGTCGTGACAAAGCTGCACGTGATCTCCGCCGAGGTGAGCATCATGCACGCCCGCGCCGCGCCGGTTCTCGCCGCAAAAATCTCCGTGTGCCCCGGAAACGGAATCCCCGCCTGCGCCAGCGCCTCTTTGTGGATCGGGCCCGTCGCCACCGCCGCCACCTCCCCCGCCATCGCCGCCCGGATGGACTCCTCAATGTACCGGAATCCCGCCCGCCCCGTCGCCGCGTCCACCCGCCCCGGCGCCACCGCCCCGGCGTCCATCGCCCCAATGTCCAGAATCGCCGGTCCCTGAACCGATCCATGCGCCCCGGCCCAATCCTCCAGGCGGATGACCGGCGCCGCGCACGGCGCGCCTATCGCCGCCGCCACCCGCCGGAGGATTCCGGCGTCCCCAAAGACCACGGGCGCAGCCTTTTCGTGCACGCGCGGCTCGCCCAGCAACCGAAGGCAAACCTCCGGCCCGATCCCCGCGGGGTCCCCCATCGTCACCGCGACACGTGGCACGCTCATTCCGCCATTCTCTACAGCCCAACCGGCGGATTGCCAACCGCGGAAGCTCGGCGCCGCCGCGCGCCGCCGGGCCTCCGGCCACCGCCCAATTTCGCGCCTGACTTGCGCCGCCGTTGCCGCTAGCCTTCCGGTATGCGCAACACCGCCCAAGGCCCCGACGGCGTGCTCCTGGTGGACAAACCCTCCGGATGCACCTCCCACGACATGGTGGACCTCGTGCGCCGGAAATTCCGGTTCGGCAAGGTCGGCCACTGCGGCACGCTCGATCCCCTCGCCACCGGCCTCATCATCCTGACCCTCGAACGCGGCACCAAAATCCAGGACCTGCTCATGTCCGAAGACAAGGCGTACGAAGGCGTCATGCTCCTGGGCAAGACCACCGACAGCCAGGACGCCGACGGCCAGGTCCTCGCCGAGGCGCCTGTTCCCGAGTTCTCCCTTCCCGAGATCGAAGCCGCCTTCCTCAAGTTCCAAGGCGATTTCCAGCAGATGCCCCCGATGGTTTCCGCGCTCAAGAAAGGGGGCGTTCCCCTCTACAAACTCCATCGCCAGGGCAAGACCGTCGAGCGCGAGCCGCGCCTGGTCCATGTCCACCGCTGGGAGATCAAGCGCGTCGCGCTGCCCGAGATCGAGTTCGCCGTCGAATGCAGCAAGGGCTTCTACGTCCGCACCTACTGCCACGACATCGGCCAAACCCTCGGCTGCGGCGCCCATCTCAAGGGCCTCCGCCGCACGCGCTCCGGCAACTTCGACGTCGCCAAGGCCCTCACCGCCGACCAAATCCGCGCCCTCAACACCCTCGACGACCTGCGCCCGTTCATCATCAGCCTTCCCGAAGTCAGCCGCATCCGGCGAAGCTGAGGGGGCGGCACACGCATGGCCCCCAGCGCGAACGGCGGTTCCCCCGGCATGGGCCGTCCGTTCCACAGCCTCTCCTCCCATTTCCGCGCATTCGCGGAAACAGAGTGCCGCGGATCGTCGCCGCTTTACGAAGCGCTCGCCCTCGCGCTCGCCGATGACGAGCCCCTTTCCGCCCTGGCCGCCCGGTCCCGTCCCGGCCAGCCCGTTCCCAATCTATTCTTTGGCGCCATCCACTATCTTCTCTTGTTGGGAAACCGGCATCCGCTTGCCGGCTTCTACGGAAGCTGCGTTCCCGCGCCCCGGCCCGCCCGCGAAGCGTTCCCCTGCTTCCGGGACTTCGTCATGGCAAACTCCAGCGCCATCACCCGCCTTCTCGCCGAGCGCCTCGTCCAGACAAACGAAGTCCGGCGCTCCGCCTATCTCCGGCCCGCGCTCTGCCACGCCGCGCGCTTTTTCCCCGGCCGCCCACTCGCCTTGGTCGAGATTGGCGCCAGCGCCGGCCTGAATCTGCTCTGGGACCAATATTGTTGCCGTTACGCGTCCGGCGAAACCGCCGGCAACCCCGGCTCGCCTGTCCAAATCACGTCATCCTTCCGCGGACCCGCCCGGCCCGATCTTGCCGCGCCGGTCCCGGCCATTTCGCACCGGATCGGCCTCGACCTGCATCCGGTCGATGCCGGCGACCCGGACGACGCCCTATGGCTGCGCTCCCTGGTCTGGCCCGAAAACGCCGAACGCCGCGCGCTCCTGGAATGCGCCCTCGCCTTCCGGGCATCCTTCCCCATCGACCTGCGCGGGTCCGACGGGTTCGCAGCGTTGCCGGGGGTCGCGCGGGAAATTCCGCCTGGCCCGGTGCTCACCGTTTACCACACCCACACCGCCAACCAAATCACCGCGGAAGCGCGGGCCGGATTTCTTGCCACCATTGAAGCGCTGGGGCGGAGGCGCGACCTGATTCATCTCTGCAACAACATACGGCCCGGCCTGCATCTGACGGTCTTCCGCGAGGGTTCACGCGTTTGCGACGAAAGGATTGCCGAGGTGGACGGCCACGCCCGGTGGATCGAATGGTGCGCGGCGTGAGAGTGCAAGGGGAGCGAAGAAGGGAGGAAGGCGGCGGAACGCCGGGCGAGCACCAGGAGCCGCCGGCTTCCGTTTCCCCCCGCCAAACCGGAGGACCACACCAGAGCGAAGGACCCGCGTTGCATGGGGAACGACCTCCCGGGCAGCGCCCCTCCACGTCCCCTTTCCGGGCCGCCGCGCCCCGGCATCAAACGCGGTCCAGCCGCAACACCCAATCCAGCCCGCCCGCGGGCGGATGCAACGTCGTCCCACCGCCCTCCAGCGTCCCGGACGCGAGGTCCGCCCCCGCCGCCGGATGCCACCACCGGAACCGCCACCGCGCGCCGCCCAGGGAGGCGGGCGCCAGTTCCACAGATTGCGCGAAAGGCGTATAGGCGAGGAGGCGCCGGCCCTCCGCGTCGCGGCACGCCACGACGTGCGCGATCTCCTGCGCCGGCTGCGACGCGATCCAGTCCCGCGCCGGAAACCAGCCGCCCGCACCCTCAAACGGCAGCAGGCGATGGACAAAACCCGAGTGCGTGGCCCCCTCGAAATGCAGCGCCTCCCGCCAGTGCCAGTGCGCGCCGTTCACCTCCGGCGTCCGTTCCGGGGCATGGCACTGCCAGACCGGGTGCGCGCCATAGACATGGCCGCACGCCCCGGAAAACACCGCCCAATACAGCGCCCGCCGGCACGCGTGCGCGTCAAACCGCCGCTCCGTCCGTTTCCAGGACGGCGTCATCACCGGATGCCGCTCGTAGCAGGGCTCTCCGTCCAGAACAGGCTTGGCCGGGCGGCGCGCGTAGTCCCGTTCGATCAACCGGAAGTTCGGATGATACTCGTGGCAGTGCCCCGACTGGTTCATCACAAAATCCAGCCACGCGGGATCCGCAAGCCCGCCGCGGCCATCCCACTGGCCCATGGGATGAAAGGTCCGCAATTGCCGCGCGCCGCCTTCGCGGAGGCCCTCCGCCATCGCCGCGAGCACCGCCCGGTGCGTTTCGGTCTCCGCCCGCCGGTCCCCGCCCAGCACCCAGAACACCGGCCTGCCCGCGTAGCGCCTGCCCAGCCAGATTCCGTACGCGCGCGCGTTCGCCGGCGTGAAAATCTCGGGCCCTTCCCCAGTGCCCCTGTTCCATTTGTCCCCCCACGCGGGCAGAAGGCCGGAATAGATGCCGCGCGCCGCCAGCGCCTCGACAGCCCGGTCCACAAACGCGAAATAGGCCTCGTTGGGACGCTCCGGATTCAGGTCGTGCAACGGCGTGGCTCCCTGCCGGTTCGGCGTCCGCAACCCGTCCAGTTCCGCCAGCAGACAGAACAGCGCCGCGTTGAACCCCTGCGCCGACCGGATCGCCGCGTACGTTTCAATCTCCGCGGCATCCAGCCGGTGCGCCATCTCCCAAATCGTGTCCCCAAGAAGGAAAAACGGTTTGCCGTCCCGCTCCAGAAACCGGCCCGTCGCATCAACGGACAACGCGGAAAGCGGCATCGGAAAACCCTGCCCGCGCGCCGGCCGCAAATCAAGGCCCAAGCGCCCCACCCGGACTGGCTGGGGCGCCACGATCCATCCCGTCGGACGGCCAGGCCGCGAACCGTTCGGACACCAGCCTTGGAACATCGCCCTTCGCCGCCAGGCTGTTGTTGGAGAAATGGACAAGCCGGCTCTTCTCCCAGCCGTCCTTGCCAAAGTACGCCGCGATGGACGACACTTCGTTGACAAGATCGGGGATTGGAGAAGCCTTCCGGAACATCTCCTGGTCCGAAAAGTGGGGGCGTCCGAACACTTCAATCGCGTCTCCGCCCGTGCACGCACGGATCAAATCCGGAATCGCCTCCCGCGCCTTCGCGGCCACCTGAACCGCGCACGGTGTAATCCTCGGGTGCAGGAAGACAATGTCCCCAACGGCCGGAATCTCCGTGGCGGGGCCGAATGCGAAAGGAAAAACGTCGAAGTCCACCATGAAGCCGCCGGATGGCGGCAGCGCAAGCCACCGGACAAAACAGGAGAACTCGTACCTCCGCGGGTTCACAGTCGGGAGACGCCTGGCATGGCGCGCAACGTCTACGCCACGCTTCCCCGCAAGGCGCTGGGCGCCGCCCCAAGGTGCCGCCGCACCCAGCGATGGAAATCGGCCGCGTCCACAAACCCAAGCTCCGCCACCACCGTTTCCAACGAGCGCTTCCAGAATAGCGTCAAACGCCGCCCCCAAAACCGCAGCCACCCGGCCACGTCCAGGCGCCGCGCCGGGGATGGCACGTTCCCCGCAGCTCCGCCACTATCCAGGATCCGGACCGCCGTCAGCGCCCGGTCGCGAAGCCGCCCGCCGTCCCACCACGTCCGCGAGCGGCGCGGAACCTGGGTACCGAGATTGAAAAAAGCGGACTAATAGACGCAACCGCGGCTTCGCATGCATCAGGCGGTTGGAATTAGCGGAAGAAAATATTGTATCAGAACAACTCCTTTGCCGGAGGGAACGCAATCGGCTTGGATGGCGGCGCCTTCCAGGGAGGGCGCTCGTCCGGTTGGTTCGGGAGGACATTCGGATGGGGAACCGCAGAAGGCTTCCCGAAACCAAACTCAAGGAGGAACCAACTATGCACAGGCAGAATTTGGCGGCGGCGGGCCTGATGGCCGCGTTGCTGCTGGGACAGGCCGGGATGGTGTCGGGAGCGACCAACATCATCGTCATGATCAGCGACGGACAGGGATTCAACACGGTGAAAGCGACCGAGTACTATATGGGGCAGCAGGCCGTTTACGAAGGCTCGAACTTCATCCGGATGGGAATGCAGACCAGTTCGGCGAACAACCCGGCGGGCTACAACCCGGCCAGTATGGCGGCGAACTTCAACTTCGCCAACGGAGGAGCGACCGACTCGGCGTCCGCGGCGACGGCGATGTTCACCGGGGTCAAGAACTGGGACGGCGACGTCAACATGACCACCAGCGGGACGCCGTTGCGGACGTTCTTCGAGGAAGCGGCGCTCTACCACAACATGAGCATCGGCGCGGTGAGCAGCGTCGAGTTCACGCACGCGACGCCGGCGGCGGTGTTCGGGCACAATGACAACCGGAACAACTATTCGGCGATGGCCTTGGAGGCGATCAATGGGAGCAATCCCAACGCGAACAACGGCTTCTACAACGCCAACAACTACAACGGCAACCTGAAGGTCGTGATGGGCACCGGGCATCCGAACTTCAACGCCGATGGGCAGCCAATGGCGTCCAATTACGGCTACGTCGGCGGCTCCAGTGGGTGGTCGGCGCTTCAGGGCGGTTCCAACGGCTGGACGCTGGTGGAGACCGCCGGCCAGTTCCAAGCACTGGGGACGGGCCCGACGCCCGACAAAGTGTTCGGGGTGGCGCAGAACATCAGCACGCTGCAGCAGGGGCGCACGCCCGCAAACACGAACGATCCGCCGGTCGGTGGCTCGGGTGGCGACGGCACGAGCACGCCCTACCTGGCCAACCAGCCGACGCTGGTGGACATGACCAAGGCGGCGTTGAACGTCCTGGACAACAACACCAACGGTTTTGCCGTGATGATCGAGGGCGGCGCGGTGGACTGGGCCAATCATGCGAACCAACTGGGCCGCATGATCGAGGAGCAGATGGACTTCAACGCGGCCGTGCAGGCGGTCGTGGACTGGGTGGACGCAAACAGCTCGTGGGATGAGACGCTGCTGATCGTGACCGCCGACCACGAGTGCGGGCACCTCTGGGGCAACGGCAACTCGGGCTACTTCGATGTCAACGGCGACACGAACTTCACGCTGGGCGTGGATTACGGGTACATCGGCGACAACGGACAGACGAACCTGCCCAATGGCGTCTATTTCTCCTCCAACCACAGCAACGCGCTGGTCCCGCTCTACGCGCGGGGAGTCGGCTCGGATCTGTTGCTCGGCATGATCGAAGGAACCGACACAAACCTGGCGGGGTATTACAACCTCGATGCCGGCCTGTGGTCCGGTGCCTACATCGACAACACCGCGATTGCGGCCCTCGGCTTCGGGTTGATCCCAGAGCCCGGCAGTGTCGCGGCGCTGGTGATGGCCGGCGCCTTCGGTTTGGTGCGGTTCCTCCGCGCCCGGCGGAAGTAATCCAGAGAGCCAGACATCCAACGGCATTCGAAAACGGGGCGCGGCGCGGGCCGCGCCCTTTTTCGTTTGGGGGCGAACGACTCAAGCGCAACTGCAACCGCGCCGGTTCCCCAACCCCGCTGCGGCCATCCCACTCGCCCGTGGAATGAAAAGTCCGCAGCGGCCCGCGGCAATCCCTAGCAGCCTGTCGGACTTACCCCGCGAGCGGCGTTGCGCCGGATTTTGGCGCTG
>CAYSZK010000017.1:48536-49890 GCA_964435495.1 uncultured Verrucomicrobiales bacterium | reverse complement strand
TTCGACTGGGTTGTGCTGCCCGGGGACGGCGCTAAGGGCGCCGCCGCGTGGGCGGGCGCGGCGGCCGTGCTCCGCGCGCGCGCGCCGGAGAAGGCCGCGGAGTATGGCGCGCGGGCGGCGCGGGCGCTGGAGTGGCTGCTGGCCGCGCCGCGCCATGGCGGCCTTCCTTTCCATCCCCACCCGCACGCGGTCGGCGGAGAGTTCCGGCTTCCTGGTGACATGCCGACGCCGGACCTTGCGATGGTGGTGGACGCCATGGACATGCTCGGGGATGGGCGGGTGTTCGAGTGGGCGCGGCGGTGGCTTGCGCGGCAGGTGCCGGAGGGGGAAACGGGGGACGGCGTGCACGGGCATTTCCGGTTGTTTGAGGAGGGCGTTCCGTATGAGGCGGCGTGGTATCACGGGGTCGGGCCCGAGGGGATGGGTTTCAACAACGGTTCGACCCACGGCCACCATCTGCTGCCCTTGGTGCGGCTGCTCGACAGGCACTCCAACCACGCCGACGCGCCGCGCTGGCGTATTGCGTTGGAGCGGTATGCGCGGGGCTGGCTCCTGCCGGGTTGCCGGGCCAATCCCTTCGGTCTGGCGCCGAACCAGTATGTAAGCGGGGAAGGGTTCCTCTGGTTTGCGGGCCTGTGGCACGGCGCCAACGCGGTCTATGGCAACATGGCGGCGCTGGCGCTCGAGATGGAGCGGGTCCTGGGCGGGGCGGAGTTTCGGGCGGTTGCGGCGGGCAACCTGCAATGGATCGCGGGGCTCAACGCGGGGCTGACGGCGGAGTCGCTGCGGGCGTCGCGGGTGTTCTGGGACCGGCTCGCGCCGGGAGAAGCCGTGCCCGTGAGCATGATCCACGGTGTGGGCGACCGGTTTGCGGGCACGTGGCTTAACATCAAGGGCTCCCTCTGCAACGGATTTGCGACCGGGGACCAATTCCGCTGGGACGTCGAACCGCGGAAGGCGTTGGACGGCCCTCACAGCTTTACGGACGAAGAATGGCTGACCCACGCCGGGGGCTGGCTGTCCGGGATTGCGCGGACCCTGCGGCGGCCCGGCGCCAACGAGCGGGGGTGAACCTGCGGGCTGGAGCGGCGGCGCCCTCGCCGCCGTAAATGCGCGTTGGACGAGGGGAGGGGCTCAAGATGCGGTTGGGGCGCGTCGTCCGCCGCACCCCCCATTCTCGAAGCGCACCCTCGAAACGGCGGCGAGGGCGCCGACGCTCCAGTGGGCACCGAGCCCGCCGCGGCCCTTAATCTTGAAGTGCGCCCTTTGGAGCGGCGGCGCCCTCGCCGCCGTAAATGTGCGTTGGACGAGGGGAGGGGCTCAAGATGCGGTTGGGGCGCGTCGTCCGCCGCAC
>CAYSZK010000017.1:0-48436 GCA_964435495.1 uncultured Verrucomicrobiales bacterium | reverse complement strand
TCCGCCGCACCCCCCATTCTCGAAGCGCACCCTCGAAACGGCGGCGAGGGCGCCGCCGCTCCATGGCGCGATTCCGGCTTTCCTTTGGAGGGCGCGGCGGGCAGGGTGAGGGCCATGACCGACGCCGCCGCCCGCCTCAAAGCCGCGCTCCGAACCGTGCCCGATTTTCCCAAGCCCGGCATCCAATTCATTGACATCACGCCCGTGCTTCAGGACGGAAAGCTTTTCCGGCTGGCCATCGAAACCATCGCCGGCCGGTACCGGGACAAGGCATTGGACGCCATCGTGGGCATCGATGCGCGCGGGTTCATTCTCGGCGCGGCGGTGGCGGCGGCCCTTGGCACCGGGTTCGTGCCGGTGCGCAAGAAAGGGAAGCTGCCCTACAAAACCCTCCACCGCAGCTACGACCTGGAGTACGGGTCGGCCACCGTCGAGATTCACGAGGACGCCGTGCGGCCCGGCGGGCGGGTGGCGCTCGTGGACGATCTCCTGGCCACGGGCGGCACCGCGGCGGCGGCTGCGGATTTGCTCAAGCAGTTGCGGGCGGAGATTGTGGAAGTGTTTTTCCTGATTGAGCTGGGGTTCCTCAAGGGCCGGGACAAACTGCGCGGCCTGCCTGTCGCGTCGCTGATCGGGATGTGACGGCTACTTCAGGCCGAGAACGTCCTGCATGTCGTAGAGGCCGGGTCTCTGCCGCAGCGCCCATTGGGCGGCGCGCAACGCGCCGCGGGCGAAGGTTTCGCGCGACGACGCACGGTGGGCCAGTTCCACGCGCTCGCCCCCGGTGGCGAAGACCACGGTGTGGTCGCCCACAACATCGCCGCCCCGCAGCGCGTGCATGCCGATCTCGCCGCGCGGGCGTTCCCCGGTGATGCCCTCGCGCCCGTGGCGCACGTCCCTGGCATAATCCAGGCCGCGCGCCGCGCACAGGATTTCCGCGAGCCGCCGCGCCGTGCCGCTGGGCGCGTCCTTTTTGAGATTATGGTGCATTTCCACCACTTCGATGTCGAAGCCTTCGCCCAAGGCGCGCGCGGTGGCCCCGGCCAGCCAGAAGAGCGCGTTCACGCCCACGGAATAATTCGCCGCCCAGACCAGCGGGATTCCCGCCGCTCCGGCCTGGATCGCCTCCCGTTCCGCGCAGGTGTGGCCGGTCGTGCCGATGACAAGGGGTTTTCCCGCCGCCACCGCCGCGCGGACGGTCACCGGCGAAACTTCGTGGAATCCAAATTCGACGGCCACGTCCGCCGCGCGGACGCCCGCGGTGAGGTCGTCGCCTTGATCCACTTCCGCGGCGAGATCGAACCCGGCCCCGGCGGCCAAGCCGCACAGGACCCGGCCCATGCGCCCCTTGGCGCCGACAATGCACAGGCGGGGACGGGGACGGTCCATGGGGAGGTCAGAGCCAGCCGCCGTCGCGGAGGGTTTTTTCGAGCTGCGCCCGCGGGCCTTCGGACATCGGGATGAGCGGCAGCCGCAACTCGTCGGCGATCCAGCCTTTCATGGCCATGGCGGCTTTGACAGGGATGGGGTTGGTTTCCAGGAACAAATCCCGGAACACGGGCGCGAGCCGGTCGTTGAGCGCTTCCGCGGCGGCGCGGTCGCCCGACGCCTCGGCCTTCACCATGCGGGTGACCTCGGACGGAAGCAGGTTGGAGGCGACGGAGATGACGCCCCGCGCGCCGGCGCGCATGAAGGGCAGCGTGAGCGCGTCATCGCCGCTGACGATGGTGAACGCCGTGGGACAAACGGCCCGCAATTCGGCCACGCGCTCGGTGCGGCCGCCGGCTTCCTTGATCCCGACAATGTTCGGGCAGCCGGCCGCGAGCCGGGCCACGGTTTCGACGGCGATCTCGACGCCGCACCGGCCCGGGATGCTGTAGAGCATGATCGGCAATTCCGTGGAATTGGCGATGGCGCGAAAATGCTGGTACAGCCCCTCCTGCGGCGGTTTGTTGTAATAGGGCGCCACGAGCAGCGCGCCATCGGCTCCGGCGCGTTCGGCCTCCTGGGTCAGATGAATCGCTTCGCGGGTCGAATTGGAGCCTGTGCCGGCGAGCACTTTGCAGCGTTTTTCAACGCGCCGGATGACCAGCTCGATCACGCGGGAATGTTCCTCGTGGGAAAGCGTGGGCGACTCGCCGGTGGTGCCGACGGGCACGAGACCGTCCACGCCGGCCCCGATCTGGCGCTCGACCAGTGCCTCCATCGCCCCCGCGTCGACCACGCCGCCGCGAAAGGGCGTTGCCAGTGCCGTGTACGTCCCTTCAAACATGCGGGTAATCAACCCGCAAAACCCTTCGGGCGAAAGCAAAAACTTCGGATGGCCAACCCAGGGCTTGCGCGCGCCCGTCGCCCCGTTACCCTCCCGCCCCCATGAAGCGCATGTTCCTCCTGCTCGCCGCCGCCCTGCCCGCCCTGGCGCCGCTCCGGGCGGCCTCTCCCGCGGCCTCGTCCAAAGGCCCCGTCAAGGCCGCGCCCGCAAGCATTGGTTCGCTGATCGACGCCCGCGCTGTGCTCCTGATCGACGCGCGCAGCGGCAAAGTGCTCTTTTCCCGCAATCCCGACGCCGCCTATCCGCCCGCGAGCACGGTTAAACTGCTCACCGGCTTGGTCGCCTACGAGAAGACCGGCATGAAGGGATCCTTCAAGGTTGCCGCTTCCGACACCCAGGCGGAGCCCAGCCACGTCCCGCTGCGGGCGGGGGAAACCGTCGGCGTCAACGACATGGTCCACGCGGTGTTGATCGGGTCGCGCAACGACGCGGCGCTGGCCCTGGGCCGGCATGTCGCCGGGTCCAACAGCGCGTTCGTGGACCTGATGAACCGGCGCGCCCGCGAGATGGGTTGCGCGCGCACCGTTCTCAAGAACCCCCATGGCCTGCCCGCGTCCGGCCAGGTGAGCACCTGCAACGACCTGATGAAAATCTTCCGCAAGGTCCTGTCCATCCCCGCCCTCCGCCGCATCTGCGCCATGAAAAGCGCCACCATCACCACCGCCAGCGGGCGCCATTGCATCACCAACCACAATCTGCTCCTCGGCGTCTATCCCGGCATGGGACCGGCCAAGACCGGCTGGACCATCGCCTCGCGCCACACCTACGCGGCCTCCGCCTCCCGCGGTGGCCGCGAGCTGCTGCTCACCCTGCTCAACAGCCCGAATAAATGGCGGGACGCGCGCATCTTGTTCGACTGGGGTTTCAGCCAGTAGCCCCCCTGGCGCGGGCGCGCCGGCGGTTGCCGCGCGCGCCGTTCCGGGAACTGGCAAACGGCCCGGTTTTCTGCCATAGTGCCAAGTATGCGCTGGCTCCTGCTGGTTCTGTGGCCCCTGGTCATTGGGGGTTTGATCCTGTTCTTCGTCCAGGAGAACCGGCGCCAGGAGTTCCTCGCCTCCGTCGGAGCCGCGAAGGAATCCACCAACGATTGCCCCGGCGAACTCGATGACGCCGCGGTCGCCGCCGTGAAAGTGTACTGGGACATGCGCAACGCGGTCCAGAGCGGCGCCTTGAAACGCGCCCGGCAGGATGCCCGGGCCTTGGAACGGCATTACATCGAGATCAACCCGGACTTCTCCGCGGCCGCCGGACGGCTTGCGTCGTCGGACACCATTGAGGCCGCCCGCGCGCATCTCAAGACCCTGGACGAGATGCTGGAGAATCCCAAACCGCCGCGCACAGCCCGCGAGCCCAGGGTCAGCGTGCCGTGAACCGCGCCGCGGGCCGGACGGCCTACGCCGGCAGCAGGTTGTACCAGTTGTCCCGCTGCCGCGGTTCGTACCCCATGCCGCGGATCAACCCCCGCATCTGGTCCACCGTCATCCGGTAGGTCGTCCCCGCGCTGGACACGACATTTTCCTCCATCATCACCGAGCCGAAATCGTTCGCGCCATAGCGCAGGGCGATCTGGCCGATTTCGTGCCCCTGGGTGACCCAGGACGCCTGGACGTTCTCGAAGTTGTCGAGGTAAATCCGAGCCAGCGCCTGCATCCGCAGGTATTCGTGCGCCCCGGCCCTCGGCGCCTTCAGCACGGTGTTCTCCGGCTGGAACGTCCAGCAGATGAACGCCGTGAACCCCCCGGTCCGGTCCTGCAACGCCCGGAGCCGTTCCAGGTGCTCGATCCGGTCCTCCGCCGACTCCACATGCCCGAACATCATCGTGGCGCTGGACCGCAGGCCCAGCCCGTGCGCGATCTCCATGACGCGCAGCCAGTCATCCGTCTTGCACTTCAGCGGCGCGATCCGGTCGCGCACCCGGTCCACCAGAATTTCGCCGCCGCCCCCGGGAATGGAACCCAGCCCGGCCTCCTTGAACCGCGCGATGACCTCCTCCAGCGGCATCTGGAACACCTCGGCGAAGTGATTGAACTCGGGCGGCGAAAAGCCGTGGATGTTCACGCCGGGGAATCGCGCCCGGATCGAATGAAGCATCGCCAAGTAATAGTCGATGCCGAGTTTGGGGTGGTGGCCGCCCTGGAGGAGGATTTGCGTGCCGCCGATGGCCGCCAGCTCCGCGATCTTGGCCCCAATCTCCTCGGGCGTGAGCACGTAATGGTCGGCGTCCTTCTCCGTGCGGTAGAACGCGCAGAACTTGCAATAGACATTGCAGACGTTGGTGTAATTGATGTTGCGGTCGATCAGGTACGTGACGATTTCGCCGCCCCGCCCGCCGTAGGCGTGGGCCTTCTTGCGCTGGCGGACGGCGTCGGCCAGTGCCCCCAGCTCGTGCAACGGCGCCTGGTACAAGGCCAGCGCCTCGCCCCCGGTGATCCGCGCGCCGTCCAGGACGCGGCCGCGCAGTGCGGCGTCCACCGGGGAAGCGTGGGCGTTCATGAAAGGGAGCATGGCACAGGGGCGCCGGTTTTTCAAATCTATCAATCTTTTCTGAAAACCGGGCCGGAAGGGCGCGCTTCCGCGCCGTCCCCCAAAAATCCGGCTGTCGGCGGCTTTTTACCTACAACCTCAAACATTTCGAATCCCTCGCCATCGGCGGGATTGAGATTTGCGCCCCGTAACCCAAGGCCCTTGCCCCGGGACGGCGCCTGATCCCCTCCGACTATTGCGTTCTTGGCGCGTCCGTGGCTTGGCCGAACGAGGATTCCGGCCCCAACGCCTCCGGGGAACCCGGCCCGCACGCCAAAAATCCCATTGCCGGCACCGCCGGTTTGACAACGCATCCGCACGATGGTATATGCGCATTATGGAATATGTGCGCATCTACAAATGCCTGTGCGACCGGACGCGCCTGCGCATTCTGAACCTGCTGCGGGACGGGCCGCTGTGCGTCTGCCACCTGCACGAAATCCTGGACGCACCGCAGCCCAACATCTCGCGCCAGCTCGCCTATCTCCGGCGCCACGCCGTGGTGGAGTCCGCGCGCCACAATAACTGGATCATCTACCGCCTCCCGGACAGGCCCCATCGCCTCCTGGAGGCGAATTTGTGTTGCCTTCAGGACGCGGCGCGGGAGGATCCCGTGTTCCGGCGCGACCTTGGGCGCCGGGCGGCGGCCGTCCGGCGTATTGCGCGGGGCCGGGCCGGCTGCCCGGATTTGGACTGTTGCGCGCCGGCAGGGCGCGGGGGTTTCATGCGGACTGTCGGAAAACAAAACAAGGGAGTGAAATTATGCAATTGGCGAAATACGCGGCGGGAGGATTGATGGCGATGATGGCGGCGGGAAGCGCGGTGGCGGCGGGGGAGGGGGAGCTTCTCGAATCGGTGCGCCCGTTTGTGGCGGAGGCGGTTGGGGGGTTTGGCCCGATACCGGAGGCGCGGAAGAAGGAGCTGGCCAAAGGGGCGTTGTTTGTGCGCAGCCGGCTGGCGTCCGGGCAGGAGGCGCATCTCACGTTCATTTGCACGCACAACTCGCGGCGCAGCCATTTCTCCCAGATCTGGGCACAAGTGGCGGCGCAGTACTACGGGTTGAAGGGGGTGAAAACCTACTCCGGCGGCACCGAGGCGACCGCGTGCAACGCGCGGACGGTCGCGGCGCTGCGGCGGGCGGGGCTGGAGATCACGGACTCCACGGGCGGAGGCAATCCCGTCTATCTGGTGGTGTACGCGAAGGGCGCGCCGCCGATCCGGGCGTTTTCGAAGGTCTATTCCGCTGAGGGCAATCCCTCGAAAGACTTTCTCGCACTGATGACGTGTTCCCACGCCGACGGCAATTGCCCGGTCGTTGAGGGCTCCGCGCTCCGCCTTGCGGTGCATTACGAGGACCCAAAGGTGGCGGACGGAACACCCGAGGAGGGCGCGCGCTACGACGAACGGTGCCGCCAGATCGCCGCGGAGATGTTTTACATGATGTCTCGGGTCAAGGAGTAGGCCATGGGAACGCTTCTGGCTGTCCTGGCTGCGGTGGGCCCGGGGGGTACGTCCGCGCCCAAGGGGGATTGGGTTGCAAGCGCGAACCTTTGGGTGGAACGCCAGATATCGGCGGGTGCGGGCGCTCCCTCGGAGTTCGCGTTTCTATTTTTGGGAGGGCTGCTGGCGAGCCTGCTCCCGTGTGTCTATCCCCTCTATCCGATCACAGCGGGGATTGTACGGGGCCGCGGAGCGGGGCGGGCGGGGTGGCTGCACCCGGTCACGTACTACTTCGGCTTGGCGGCGGCCTACTTTGGATTCGGGGTGATTGCCGGAGTGTCGGGCGGCGCGTTCAACGAAGTGCTGCGGTGGCCGGCGGTGAACGTGGCGCTGGCGCTGCTGTTTTTTGTCCTCGCCCTCGCGACCGCGGGTGTCCTTCACCTGGACTGGTTTGGCGGGGTGGCGCCCGGACGCGACGCGCCGGGGCTTCACGGGACGTTTCTGATGGGCATCGGCGCCGGACTGCTCTCGTCGTCGTGCGTCGGTCCGTTCGTGATTGGCATCCTGGTTGCCCTGGCGGGGCAGGCGGGCGAAAGCATCCGGTTGGGGGCGGTTTTTGCGGCGGCGTTCAAAATGCTGGCGTTTGGGCTGGGGCTTGGGCTTCCGTTTCTCGCGGTTGGCCTGTTCGGGGTGAAGCTCCCCAAGTCCGGCGGTTGGATGCGCTGGGTGCAGTGGGCGTTGGCGGCCCTGATCGCGTGGTTCGCCTATTCGTATCTTGAGAAGGGGCTCGGCACGCTGGGCGTGGCGCCCGGGGGCATCACTTTGGTGTTTTGGAGCGCCCTGGCGTTTGTGGCCGCGGTGTTTTTTGTCCAGGGCGCTTCGGCGCCTGTGCCCGAGCGCATGGCCCGGGCGGTTTGGGCGCTGGCCGCCGTGGCGGCCACGCTCGCCATGGCCCGCGGCGTGAGCCCCCTTGCGGCCGCGCCGCCCGTGGCCGCGGCGGGCCCTCAAACCATCGAAAGCGGCGGGTTGGATTGGTTCATCGACCGCAAGGACGCCGTGGAGGAGGCGCGGCGCACCGGGCGCCCGATCTTTGTGGATTTCTTCGCGCACTGGTGCGCCAACTGCAAGGAATTCGACAAGCGCGTCGCCACGGACCAAGCTCTCCAAGCCGCGCTCCGCGGCGCGGTCCGGCTGAAAATCCAGGATTCGGACCCGGAGTTCAAGGAGTTCCAGGCGGACTCCCGGTTTCCCGAACTCAAGACCGGGCTGCCCTTCTTTGCGATCGTGAACGCGGAGGACCAACTCCTCTACAAGACCTCCGACTTCACGCGGACCTCGGAGATGATCCTTTTTCTTGAGGAATAAACCCCGCCCCGCCGGCGCCGTCATGACCGCGACCTCCCCGCCCGCGCAGCGCCGTCTCCCATTCTTTGAGCGGTACCTTTCTTTATGGGTGCTCCTTTGCATGGGGGCGGGCCTGGGGATCGGAAGCGGGTTCCCGGAAACGGCGCGCCGGCTGGCGGAGATGGAGTTCGTCCGTGGTTCCCACGTCAACGCGCCCATCGCGGTGTTGATCTGGCTGATGATCTATCCGATGATGTTGAAGATCGATTTCGGCGCGTTGCGGGGCGTTGCCGCGAAGCCAGCGGGCCTCGCGATCACGCTGTTTGTGAACTGGCTCGTGAAGCCCTTCAGCATGGCGTTGTTCGGCTGGCTGTTCCTCAAAGTGCTGCTGGCCCCATGGATTCCGGCCGACGACGCCCAGCAATACTATGCGGGCCTGATCATCCTCGCCGCGGCGCCCTGCACGGCGATGGTGTTTGTGTGGAGCTACCTGACGGACGGCGACCCGGCCTACACCCTGGCCCAGGTGTCGTTGAACGACCTGATCATGCTCTTCGCGTTCGCCCCCATTGTGATGTTCCTGCTCGGCGTGGCGAACGTGGCCATCCCGTCCGCGGTTCTCCTGACCTCGGTGGTGGTGTTCCTCGTGATTCCGCTTGCCGCCGGGGCGGCCAGCCGGGCCTTGCTGATCCGCAGATTCGGCCGGGATTGGTTTGAGCGGCGGTTTCTCCCGCGCTTTCATCCGGTGGCCGTGCTCGCGCTGTTGGCGACGTTGACCCTGATCTTTGCGTTCCAGGCGGAGAACCTGATTGCAAAGTGGGCCGCCGTGGCGTTCCTCGCGGCCCCGATCCTGGTCCAGGTCTATTTCAACTCCGGCCTGGCGTACCTGTTGATGCGCAAATTCAAGGTGGCCCACGCGGTCGCGGCCCCGGGCGCCTTGATCGGGGCCAGCAACTTCTTTGAGCTGGCGGTGGCCGTGGCGATCACGCTTTTCGGTCCCACCTCCGGGGCCGCGCTTGCGACTGTGGTCGGCGTGCTTGTGGAAGTTCCCGTGATGCTCTCCGTCTGCCATTTCTGCAACCGGTCCCGGGCTTGGTACTTGGCCGGGGCCAACCCCGCCGCACGGGGCGTCAACCCGCTTGGTTGAGCTTCGTGCGGGTCAACGCGGCTGCCCTGATTTCAGGTATTCCACCGCCTCGGGGCTTGCCCACCGCTCGACGCCGCGGCTGTTGATGCCCGCCAGGATTTCCGCGGGCGCCGAGGTTTCCACCACCAGCCCCGGATGATCGGCCTTGAGCTTTTCCACGTCCGCCACCAGCACCAACGACGCCTTGAAGGAAACCGTTTCGAGCCGTCCCTGGAGCGGGCGCAGATGTTTCAGGCCGTTCTCGTACGTAAGGAACGTCTCGTGCAATCCAAGGCGCCGGAGCTTGGGGAGGGTTGCCAGGGCGGGCAGGCATTTGTCCGTCACCCGATTGGGGCGCGCCTGGGAGCTGATGCTGAACTCCTCGATCCCCGGGTGGTTCGCGAGGCGCGCGACGCCCGCGTCGGTGGCGCGGCTATGGCCGATCTGGACGATCCGCAGCGACTTGACCGTGGCGAGGGCCGCCATGCCGTCGTCGTCGAAGGCGTGGCCGATCTTGATCTCCTCAAGCTTCGATCCTGCGAGCGCGGCCATGCCCGAACCGTCGTAGAGCTCCACGGAAACCGCGGCGCCGGGTCCCGGAATGTTGTGGTCGATCCGGATTTTCCGCAGCTCCGGCAGCGCGGCGGCCCAGCCAAACGCCTCGTTGCACAGCAGCGGGCCGTTGCCCGTGATCTCGGTCACGCGCCCCGATTCATCCAGGGCGGCGGCGAGGACGTGCTTCGGGTTTTCCGCGCCGCGGAAGCGGGCCGCCTTGCGCCCCTCCATGGACGGCCAGCCTTTCAAGGGGCTGAACTCCGGCGGCGCGTCGAGTTTCTCGTGGTCCCGGATTTTTTGCAGCACCTCCATGTCTTCGGGATGCACGAAGTTTGTTTCCTGGGCCGCATCCGCGCCCTGGACCAGGGCGGGCAGACTGGCCACCGCCGCGAAGAGGGAAAATAACATGTGGGGCGCATGGGCGGTTTCCCGGCTCATCATCCCCGTAGTCTGCCCTATCCCGTTCGGTTTCCAACGCGGAAACGCCGTGGGCACCCCGTTCGTTGGTAGGGAGTGCCTGGGCAGCCTGCCAGGGCAAAGTCCTTTGGAAACCAGGGGTCAGGTTGTACCATGTGACTCATTGACCCATGGTTGAAGCCGCCCCGCCCACCTTCGGCTTCAGGCAATCTTCGATCTCATCCGCCAGAGATGCTGCCGCGCATTCGCCGCGCTCTTCATCCGCAGCCTACCTGCCAGCCACTCCATGTTCACTGTCGTCATCTTGCGAACCTTGGCGGCTATAGCCACTTTCCGTGGATCGCTTCCGGGCAGGGCCACCAAGCCAATCCACTTCAATCCCGCCACATGCACGACATTGTCCCGCGCAACAACCTCGCCGTCGCCGGGGCCACCGCGGCGTCGTTCACGGACGGCACGCTTGAAGATTGGACCGCCGGCGCGCTCGTCCTGGACGGGAAGACATCCGCGGTGCTCGCCGACGCGTCGCTCAAGGCCGATTACGCCATACCGATGCTGCCCTGGGAACTGGAGGACGACCGGCTCAAGACGGGCAAGTTCCAGTATCCCGGCGCCAAACGAAAGACGGTGGACATGGGCACCAGAAGAGCTGTACGCCTGGCAGTTTGACGGGCCGGCATTGCGGGACTTCACCGGGCGCAAGCCCTCCGGCCCGCGCGACGCCGGGGCGCTGGACCTGCAGTAAGGGACTGGGTGTTCCGCCTCTACCCGGCGAGATGGAATTTGTCGTGGACGGCTTTGACGCCGGCCTCGGCCTTGGGTTCGTCCACGACCACCGAGATTTTGATTTCGGAAGTGGAGATCATCTGAATGTTGACGCCGGCGGCGGCGAGGGCGTCGAACATGTCCGCGGCGACGCCGCCGTGGGAGCGCATGCCGATGCCCACAACCGAAATTTTGGCGACACCCTCCTGGGCCTGGAACCCGGCGGCGCCGATGCCGCCCAGCACCGACTCGACGGCGCGGCGCGCCTTGGGCAGCTCGTCCTTGTTGAGGGTGAACGAGATGTCGGTGACGCCGGCGGCGGAAACGTTCTGGACGATCATGTCCACGTTCACGCCGGCGCCGGACAGGGTGGTGAACAGTTTGGCGGCGACACCGGGCCGGTCGGGGACGGCGGTGAGCGTGGCCTTGGCCTGGTTGCGTTCGAGGCTGACGCCGCGGACGACGACTTTTTCCATGGATTCGGATTCGGCTTTCACAAGGGTTCCCGGGTTGTCATTAAGGCTGGAGCGGACTTCGAAGGCGACATTGAACTTTTTGGCGAACTCCACGGAGCGCGCCTGCATCACCTTGGAGCCGAGGCTGGCCATTTCCAGCATTTCGTCGTAGCTGAGCTCGGAAATCTTGCGCGCGCCGGGGACAATCCGCGGATCGGTGGTATAAACGCCGTCCACGTCGGTGTAGATTTGGCAAACATCGGCCTTGACGGCGGCCGCCATGGCGATGGCGCTGAGGTCAGACCCGCCGCGCCCAAGGGTGGTGACGTGTCCCTCGATGTTGGCCCCTTGAAAGCCGGCGAGGATCGCGACGCTGCCGCCCGCCAGGCTTTCCAGGATGCGCGCCGGGTCGATGTCCTGGATGCGCGCCTTGGTGTGGACGGCGTCGGTGACGATTCCGGCCTGGGCGCCGGTGAAGGATTCGGCCGGCACGCCCGTGGCTTGCAGCGCCATGGCGAGCAGAGCGATGGTGGTCTGCTCCCCGGTGGCGAGGAGCACGTCCATTTCGCGCTCGGGCGGCTCGGGATGGACGGCGCGGGCCAGCTTGATGAGGCGGTCCGTCTCGCCGGCCATGGCGGAGACCACGGCGATGACGCGGTTGCCTTCGCGATGGCAGCGCGCGACGCGCGACGCGACGTTGCGGATGCGGTCCGCGTCCTTGACCGAGGTGCCGCCGTATTTCTGGACGATGAGGGGCACGGGATCAGGCCGCGCGGGCGGTGGCGCACGCCACGAGCTTGCGGGCGATGAGTTCCTCGGCGATCTGGACGGCGTTCCAGGCGGCGCCTTTGAGGAGCTGGTCGCCCGACACGAAGAACGCGAGGCCGTTGGGGCTGGAAAGGTCCTGGCGGATGCGCCCGACGTGGACGTCGAGGTCGCCGGCGGCTTCCAGCGGCATCGGGAAATGATTGGCGGCGGCGTCATCGACCAACCGGATGCCGGGGGCCTTGGCAAGAAGGGCGCGGGCGTCGGCCGCCGGAAGCGGGCGCTCGGTTTCGATGACCACAGCCTCGGAATGGGCGCGCAGGACGGGAACGCGGACGCAGGTGGGGACGACAGCGAGGTCCGGGGCATGAAGCATCTTCCGGGTTTCCTCGATCATCTTGTTTTCCTCCTCGTTGTAGCCGTTGGCGGCGACGGGCGTGTTGTGGTTGAACACATTGAACGCGATGGGATGCGGGAAAACCTTCGGCGCGGCCGGTTTCCCGGCGAGCACGTCGCGGGCCTGGGATTCCAGCTCGGCCATGGCCTTGGCGCCGGCGCCGCTGGCCGACTGGTAGGTGGCCACAATCACGCGGCGGATGCCGGCCGCGCGATGCAGCGGCGCAAGGGCCGTGACGAGAATGGCGGCGGAGCAATTGGGGTTGGCGACCAGCCCCTTGTGCTGGGCGAGATCGCCGCCGTTGACTTCCGGCACGACCAGCGGGACGTCCGGGGCCATGCGGAAGGCGGAGGAATTGTCGATCACCACGGCGCCGGCCTTGCGGGCGTGGGGGATGAACTCGCGCGAACGCGTGGCACCGGCGCTGAAGAACGCGAAATCCACGCCTTCGAACTCGCCGGCGGCGAGGGTCCGCACGGTGTGCGGGGCGCCCTTGAACCGCAGGGTTTTGCCGGCGGAATTGGCGGAGGCGAGAAGCGTGAGTTTGGCAACGGGGAACTGGCGCCGCTCAAGCACGGCGAGCAGTTCGGCGCCGACGGCTCCGGTGGCGCCGACGACGGCAATGTGATATCCGCTCATGATTGGCCTGAAACTCTAGAGGGAACCATGGCCGGGGGCAAGGCGGAACTGCTTCCGCGCGCGCCGGCTTTTTGGACTGCGGTGGCAGAGCGCAGCGGCGACACCGCTTTGGAGCGCTGCGCCCGTGGACCACACCCATCCTCCGCCCCAAAGCGGTGGGGCGGCCAAGGGCCTTCCCACCGCACTCCACGTCCGCCCATACCCGCGCGCTTGGAAAGGTCCAATCTGCTGCTACGGTCCCTCTGTGACCCGCCGCAAGACCATGCCCGCCGCCGCGATTCCATGCGCCCTCCTCGCGGGTCTCGGCGCGGCCTGCCCAGGCGCCCTTGTCTATAACGCTTCCACGCTGCAACCTCCGCCGGTCGTCCGCGAATTCCGCGGCGCCTGGGTCGCTACGGTGTACAACCTCGACTGGCCCTCCAAACCCGGCCTCTCCCCCGCCACCCAGCGCGCGGAAATGGTCCGGATTCTTGACAAGGCCGCCGCGCTCGGCCTCAATGCCATCCTCTTCCAAGTCCGCCCCGCGTGCGACGCCTTTTACGATTCCCCGCGCGAGCCCTGGTCCTTCTGGCTTACCGGGAGGATGGGCCGTCCACCGGAACCCTTTTACGACCCGCTCGCCTTCACGATTGACGAGGCCCACAAGCGCGGGCTCGAACTCCACGCGTGGTTCAACCCGTTCCGCGCCTCTCCCAACGCCGCCACGATCCCCGCCTCCGGCGGCCATGTCTCCAAGGCCCAGCCCGCTCTGGTCAAACGATACAGCGCCTTCCTCTGGCTGGACCCCTCCCACGACGGCGCGCGCCAGCTCGCCATCGACGCCATCCTGGACGTTGTCCGCCGGTACGACATCGACGGCGTCCACCTCGACGACTATTTTTATCCTTACCCCGACAAGAATCGGACCGCGTTCCCCGACAGCGCCGCGTACGAAAAATACAAGGCCAGCGGCGGCGCCCTTGGGCGCGCCGCGTGGCGCCGGTCCCACACCGACCGGTTTGTCGCCGACCTGTCGCGCGCCGTGCGCGGCGCCAAGCCGGCTGTTCGCTTCGGCATCAGCCCCTTTGGCATCTGGCGTCCCCGCGTGCCCGAGGGCACCATGGCCTACATCGACGCCTGCGAAGACCTCGCCGCCGACTCCCGCAAATGGCTCCAGTCCGGATGGATCGACTACCTCGCCCCGCAACTCTATTGGCCCACCACCTCCAAACAGCAGCCGTTTGGCCCCCTGCTCAAATGGTGGGCCGCCCAGAACACCAAGCCCGTGCATCTCTGGCCCGGCCTCGCCGGGGACCGCGTCGGCTCCGACCGCAACGCCTCCGAAATCGTCAAGCAGATCAAGCTCATCCGCTCCGCCGGCGCGGGCACCGGCCACATTCTCTGGAACATGAAACCCCTCGCCACCGACCACCGCGGCCTCGCGACGCTCCTCAAGTCGTCCGCCTACGACGGCCCCGCCCTCACCCCCGCCTGCCCCTGGCTCCCCGCGGAAAAACCCGCCGCGCCCAAACTCACCGTCAAGGAAACCGGCGGCGCCGTGGCCGCTTCATGGACTCCCGCCGGAGGCGCTCCCAGGCGCTGGGTGTTCCAGACCCGGGCCGCCGGCAAGTGGCGCACCCGCGTTCTCGCCGGCAACGCCGCCGCCTTCACCTTCGAGCCCGGCAACGTCCCCGACGCCGTCGCCGTGTCCGGCGTGGACCGCGCGGGCAACGCCGGCCCCGCGTCCGTGGCCGAACGCGCCGGCCTGGCCGCCCAATGAAACTGGTCGCCGCCATCACCGGCGCCTCCGGCGCCCTCTACGCCCGGCGGCTCCTCGCCTGCCTCGACGCCACGCCCCACCATGTCGATGTCGTCCTCAGCGCCCACGCCGCCGAGGTCGCCGAGGCCGAAACCGGCGGCCTCCAACTGCCCGGGCGCTTTCCCGTCCACGGCGACCGCACGATGCAGGTGCCGTTTGTCAGCGGCTCGGCGAAATACGACGCCATGGTGGTCATTCCCTGTTCCATGGGCACCCTCGGCCGCATCGCCTGGGGCCTCTCCGACAGCACCATCACCCGCGCCGCCGACGTTTTCCTCAAGGAACGCCGCAAGCTCATTCTTGTCCCCCGCGAAACGCCGTGGAACCTCGTCCACGCCAGAAACGTCGTCACGCTCCTCGAAGCCGGCGCCGTCGTCATTCCCGCCGTACCCTCTTTCTACGGACGTCCCGCGACGGTCGAAGAGGTCGCCGACACAGTCGTGGCCCGTGTTCTCGACCACCTTGGCGTCGCCCACGATCTCGTCCGGCGCTGGAAAGAACCCCCCGCGACGGATTGACCGCGTCTTCGGGGGGCGCGCCTCCCGGCCCAATCCCTCGCGGCCACGCGCCTCCCCCAAAAGTTCGCTGGCGCCGCGCCGGGTTGCGAGTAGCCTCCCAAACGATGCGCCTCATCCTTCCGACCCTCGCCCTCCTCCTCACCGCCTTTGCCGCCGGGTCCCAGACCAACCCGCCGCCCGCGGCGCCGCCGCGGCCCGCTCCGCCCGCTCCGCCCCCCATGCCGCCCCCCGCCGATTTGATCGCGCCCGGCGCCGTGGTGCGCAAGCTCGCCGGCGGCTTCCGTTTCACCGAAGGGCCAACCGCCGACGCGGCCGGCAACGTTTATTTCACCGATCAACCCAATGACCGCATCCATGTCTGGCGCGTGGAAGGCCGGCTGGAAACGTTGCTGGAGCCCGCGGGCCGGTCCAACGGCCTTTGCTTCGACGGCAAGGGCGCGCTTTGGGCGTGCGCCGACGGCCAGAACGAACTTTGGAAAATCGACGTGGCCTCCAGGCAACACGAGGTCGTGCTCAAGGACCGGGACGGCAAACTTTTCAATGGCCCCAACGACGTTTGGACCCGGCCGGGAGGCGGGCTTTATTTCACCGACCCGCTTTTCAAGCGCCCGTATTGGAAACACCGCGACCCGGCCCCGCAACTGCCGCGCCTGGTGTATTACCTCGCGCCCGGCGGGAAGTTGTCGGTGGCTGACGAGAAAACGCGGCAGCCCAATGGCATCGTCGGGTCACCCGACGGAAAACGGCTGTACGTGGCCGACGCCGGCGCGATCCTCGCCTACGACATTCAGGAGGACGGCAGCCTCGCCAGCCGCCGCGTGTTCTGCAAGGCGGGCTCCGACGGCATGACGCTGGACGAACAGGGCAACCTGTACCTCACGGGCAAGGGCGTTCAGGTGTACAACGGCAACGGCGAGCAGATCGGCCAGATCGACGTGCCGGAGAACTGGACGGCGAACATCTGCTTCGGCGGGCCGGAGCGGAAAACCCTGTTCATCACCGCCAGCACCGGGCTCTACGCCCTGGACATGCGGGTCACGGGCGCGCCCCAATAGCGGGGGATTCTTGCGCGCCGAGTCTTGATGTTTGATTGCGCCCGACGGCGCCCGCGGCCGCGGCGCGCAAGTCCCCAACGCGCGGGTTTGGACGGAAGGCATCGGGCTGGTGAGATTTGAACTCACGACCTCCTGGACCCGAACCAGGCGCGCTAGCCAAGCTACGCTACAGCCCGAGAGAGCCTCCAGTATGGACGCCTCCGGTCCCTTGCGCAAGTACCGTTTTTCCGGGTGTCTTTCCAGGATGGAAATACTCGGGACGGGAGACGGAACATCGGAGCGCCGGGCGCCCACCATTGGACTCGGGAATCCAAGGGCGCCGTGGGGCGATCGAAAATCAAAATTCGAAAATCAAAAATCCGAGGAAGGGGGGGGATTCGAACCCCCGTCACCTTTTGGGTGAACCCGCTTTCCAGGCGAGCGCATTAGACCACTCTGCCACCCTTCCGGGAAACCATGATGCTACACCATTCCGCGCCGGTGAAAAGCCCTCTCTGCGGGGAGGCCGGCGCGACCTGCCTCCTCGACAATCTGGCGGTTGGCATGGTGGTGATTCCGGAGCCCGCCGCCTGGGTGCTGTTGCTCGGCGGCGCCTGCGTCCTGGCGGTTTGGAACAGGCGATCCCGCCCTTCCCGGTAGCGGTTGAGGGAACGGGGGCGGGGGCGGGCCGCGGGTCTGCCGCGCGTCGAATTTCATCCGCCGCACGCGTCCCGCGAGCCCAAGGCGTGCCGGGACCCGGTCCCTTTCCGCCCGCATGGTCCACACGCCCGCGCGATGGGCGCTTGCCAGCATGGTCCCCCGCGGGCCATCCTCCAGCCGCAAACGCCCCATGACCCAACTCCCTTCACCCCGCGTCGTCTGGACCCCCGCCGCCATTTCCCGGCTCGCGGACGAAGACCTTGCCCGCGCGGCTTGCGTCGTCATCGACGTGCTGCGGGCGACCACCTCCGCCGTAACCGCCCTCGCCCACGGCGCCACCGCCGTGATCCCGGTCGCGGGCGTGGAGGAGGCCCGCCGCCTGCGGGCGGAGAAATTCCCCGATGCCCTGTTGATCGGCGAGCGCGGCGGCTTGCCGCCGGTGGGGTTCGATCTGGGCAACAGTCCGCGCGACCTCACGCCCGAACGGGTCGCGGGCCGGCGGATCGTGCACACGACCACCAACGGCACCGCCGCCCTCCGCGCGTGCGCGTGCGCCGGGCGCGTGTTTGCGGGGTGCTTCCGCAATCTTCCGGCCACCGCCACCGCCCTCCGCGCGGCGGTGGCGGAAGGATTCGCGCCCGTATTGGTGTGCGCCGGGACGGAATCGGATTTTTCGCTGGAGGACGCGCTGTTCGCGGGCGCGTTATGCGAGGCCCTGGGCATGGAGCACGCCGCGCGGCACATCTGGCGCGGCCGGGACCGTCCGCTGGCGGATGCGCTGGCGCGTTCCGCCAATGGCCGGCGCCTGCACCGGCTGGGGCTCGGAGCGGATGTGCTGTTCTGCGCGGAGACGGGGGTGGCCGGCGTCCTTGCGGAGATGGACGCGGAGACGGGGCTCGTGGGGCGGGCGTTGGAAGACTGAGCCACACGGGGCCACGAACCCGCGCTTGCCATCGCGCGCGGCGCCACTAGGCTTTGGTTCATGATCTTCCCCGCTCTTCGCCAATGGATGCTTGTTGCCTGCCTGTCTCTGCCGGTGTTCGCCCCGCCGCTGCACGGCCAGGCTCCTCCGGCAACCACCGCGCCCGCGCGGGCCACACCGGCTCCGGCCGCCCCGCTGTCCGCCCAGCGCGCCCAGCCTTCGCAGGAGTTCATCGACCTGTTCCGCAAGGCCCAGCAGGCGTTCCAGGCCCGCGACTTCACCAATGCGGTCGCTCTGATCGACAAGGCCGAACTCTTGGAACCCGGGCTTGCCCCGGCGCTCAACCTCAAGGGCGCCGCTCTTGTCCAGTTGCGGCGGCTCGAAGACGCCGAAGCGGTCTTCAAGCGCCTGGTCGAGACCGAACCGCTCAACGCCTCCGGCGCCTTCAACCTCGGCGAGGTCTATTTCGTGCGCCGCGACTTCAAGGCCGCCCGCGAACAGTTCGCCAAGTTCCTCGCCTTCCCCGGCAACGCACAGAACGAACTCGGCAACTACAAACTTTTTCTGGCCTGTCTCATGCTCGACGACAAGAAGGAGAGTGAGCGCCTGCTGATCTCGTTCGGTTCCGACCAGAATCGTCCGGTCTATTGGTTCTCCCACGCCGCGCGCGCCATGCACACGCGCGACGCGGAGAAGGCCCGCGCCTTCCTCAAAACCGCCGGCTCGAAGTATCCCGCCCAGACCGTGCTGCTGTTCCTGGATTCCATGGTCGAACTCGGCTGGGTCAGGCCCGAACAACGCCCGGCCGCCGCCCCCGCCGCATCGCAGCCCGGCGGCGACCTCCAGGAATTCAACCCGGGCTCGCTCGACTTCAACGCGCTTGTGCCCATGTTGCTCCAGGAATCGGCCCCGAGCGCGAATGGCGCGGACACACCCGCGCAACCCAATCCCGCGCCTTGAGCCATTCCCGCCCGGAATCAGCGCCGCGACACCTGTGCGCCGGCCTGAAAAACCTCCTGAAACCGCCTTCTTTTTGTTCGCAAGTCATTGATATTCAATATCTTAAAAATTTCTTACCGTTTTCTTTGACATACGCCCCCTCTCTCCGCGACAGTATGGGTCCTGCCACCAAACCGAATTTCGCGGAAAGGACGCCGGTTTTGCAACCGTTTCCCCCGCCGGATCGGTTCCGGCAAAATGGAAACGAGGTGATTGACCGTGGTTGAAGTGCGACTCAAGAAGGGCGAATCGGTTGAAAAGGCGCTCCGGCGACTCAAGAAGAAGCTGGACCGCGAAGGCACGCTGCGCGAAGTGCGCCAGCGGAAGAACTACGAGAAGCCCAGCGACAAGCGCCGGCGCAAGATGAAGACGCCCCGCATCAACTACTGGGGTAACTTCTCGCTCTGAGACGTTGTCTCCGTCCAAGGCCCGGGACTCCTTCCCGGGCCTTTTGCTTTTCCCCCAATCCCCGCCGCTTTTACGGCTCGCCCCCGCCGCGCCGGCCCGGCACATTGCCCCCATGAACCCGGTCGCCGTCTCCACCTGCTGGAATTCGCACCGGCACACCGACGGCGCCGCCATGCTCGACGAGATCGCCGCGCTCGGCGTCCGCGACATTGAACTCAGCCACGGCGTCCGCATCAGCCAGCTCCAGGGCATCCTCCGCCGCCTCGGCCAAGGCGGCTTGCGCGTCGCCAGCGTCCATAATTTCTGTCCGCCTCCCGTCGAAGTCGTCGTGGACAATCCGGACGCCCTCGAATTCACCGATCCGTCCCCGGCCCGCCGCCAGCGCGCCGTGCGGCTGACGCGGGAAACCATCGACTTCGCGGCCACGGTCAAGGCGCCTGCCGTCGTACTGCATCTCGGGTCCGCCCATGTGCCGGCCATCGAAACCCCCCTCCTGCCGCACCTCGGGTCCGCCACCCTCTTCTCCCGGCGCACCGTCCGCCGTAAGATCGCGCTCCTCAAACAGCGCGCCCAACAGGCCCCGGCGCTCTGGGCCCGTGTCTTCGAGTGCCTCGACACCATTGTCCCGTACGCGGCGGCAAAGGGTATCCGCCTGGGGATCGAAACCCGCGCGTCCCTGGCGGAGCTGCCCGACGAAACGGAGTTCGACGCCATCTGGGCGCGCTACCCCGCGGAAACCGTCGGGTATTGGCACGACTTCGGCCATGTGCAACGCAAACACCTGGCCTTCACCGCCGACCATCACGAAGCCCTGTCCCGCAACCGGGCGCGGCTCCTCGGCTGCCACGCGCACGACACCAAGCGGAACCTGCGCGACCACACGACCCTCGGACGCGGGACGGTGCCCTGGCCCGATCTGCTGCCCATGCTTCCCGCCGGCGTCCCCCTGGTCCTCGAGCTGCGCCCCAAGTACCCCGCGGAGGCCGTCCAGACCAGCCTCCGCCTTCTCGCGGAATGGCTCGAAGCCGCGCGCTCCGGACCCGCGCCCATCCCGGCCGTGGCCGCCCTTTCCCCATGAACAAGACCATCGCCTTCTGCCTCAAACTCGTTCTCTCCGGCGCCCTGCTCGCGTGGGTGTTCCAGCGGCAGGGCGTCGATCCCGGCGCCGTCGCCGCCGATCTGGCCGGAATCTCGTGGCCCTGGCTCGCGGCCGGATTGCTCGCCCAGGCCGCCCTCTGTTTCATTGGCTTCGCGCGCTGGCGCATCCTGCTCGCCGCCCAGAATGTCCCCGCCCGTTTCCCGGAGGTCTGCCGCATCGGCATGATCGGCTTGTTCTTCACTCCGGTGAATCTTGTCGTGGGCGACGCCGCCCGCGTGTACTACATTCTTCGCGGGCACCCCGGACAGCGCGCCGCGGCGGCGCTGAGCATTGTCGCCGACCGCGTTGTCGGGCTCTTTGGCTTGTTCGTCGTCGCCCTGGTGGTCCTCCCGCTCAACTGGAAGTTTCTCACCGCCGATCCCCGCACCGCCACGCTTGCCTGGAGCATCGTCGCCCTGGTCGCGGGCGGCGCCGGCGCGGCCGGTCTCGCCGCCCTGTCCGAATTGCCCGGCCCATGGCGCCGCGCCATGGCTTGGTTCGACCGCCTGCCGCTCGCCGGTCCACGCCGCCAAATGGGCGGGGTGATCGCCGCCTACCTCCGCCAGCCCCGCGCGCTTGCGGCCGCGCTGGGCATGTCCTGTTGTGTCCACTGCCTGGTGATTCTCTCGGGTTGGTGCCTCGCCCGCGCCCTCGGCATTCCGCTTTCCCTCCTGGTCGCCACGGGTGTCATCCCTATCGTGGCCGTCGCTTCGGCGCTGCCCATCACGGTCGCGGGCTTTGGCGTGCGCGAGGGAATTCTGGTCCTGTTCTTTGAGGCGCTGGGCCTGGCGCCGACCCGCGCCGTCTCGTTTTCCCTGGCCATCTGGCTCGCCTCCGTCGTCATCGCCCTCGCCGGCGGCGTCGTGTACCTTTTCCATCGCGCCCCGCCCGGCGGCATCCAGGCCGCCGCCCCGGACGCCGCGCCGCCCGCGCCGCATCCGTGAACCCCACGGACGCAGCCCCGTTCCCCGCGCCGCCCGAGGCGATGGCCGTCGTCTCGCGCCTCCGGGACGCCGGTTTCGGCGCCTTCTTCGCCGGTGGCTGCGTCCGCGACCACCTGCGCGGCGTGCCGCCGCACGATTTCGACATCGCCACGTCCGCCCGCCCCGACGAGGTCGAGTCGCTCTTCCCCGGGCGCTCCGATCTCGTGGGCAAAAGCTTTGGCGTCGCCATTGTCCGCGAGGGCTCCCTGCGCTTCGAGGTGGCCACCTTTCGCGCCGACGGCCCGTACTCCGACGGGCGCCACCCGGACTCCGTCACCTTTACCAGCGCGGAGGAGGACGCCCGCCGCCGCGATTTCACCGTCAACGCGCTGTTCTACGACCCTTTCGCGCTCCGCGTCCTCGATCATACCGGGGGCGTCGCCGACCTCGCGGCCCGGCGCCTGCGCGCCGTGGGCGATCCGGCGCGCCGTTTCGCGGAGGACAAACTCCGGCTTCTCCGGGCTGTCCGTTTCGCCGCCAATCTCGGGTTCGAGATCGAGCCCGCGACGTGGGACGCCCTGCGCCGCATGGCCCCGGAGATTGCCGTGGTCAGTGCGGAACGCATTCGGGACGAACTGGACAAGTGGTTGACGGGGCCGGACCCCGCCCGCGGCCTCGACCTGCTCGACGCCTCCGGCCTGCTCGACGTGCTGTTGCCCGAGGTCGCGGCCCTGCGCGGCGTCGATCAACCGCCCGAGTTCCATCCCGAAGGGGACGTCTTTGTCCACACGCGGCTCATGCTCTCCCATCTGCGCAACGCCGGGTCCGTTCTGGCCTGGTCTGTGCTCCTCCACGACATCGGCAAACCGCCCACGCGCACCGTGGACGCCAATGGCCGCATCCGGTTCAACGGCCATGAAACCGAAGGCGCGCGCAT
The DNA here is from genome assembly GCA_964435495.1 of uncultured Verrucomicrobiales bacterium. Classification (GTDB taxonomy): domain Bacteria; phylum Verrucomicrobiota; class Verrucomicrobiia; order JADLBR01; family JAIBCM01; genus CAYSZK01. Next base: position 26,341 of record CAYSZK010000017.1, on the reverse strand, counting down.
GGCGGCGGGCCTGTTGCGGCGCCTGCGCTTCCCCAACAACCACGCCGATGCCATCACCGCCTGCGTGGTGAATCACATGGCGTTCAAGGACGTGCCGCGCATGAAGGTCAGCACGCTCAAGAAACTCATGGCGCGCCCCACCTTCCCCGACGAACTCGCGCTGCACCGCATCGACTGTCTGGGGTCCCACGGCCAGCTCGACATCCACCGCATGCTTGAGGAAAAGCGCGCCGAATTCGCCTCCGAACCGATCCAACCCGAACCCCTCGTGCGCGGCGCCGATCTTCTCGACCTTGGCCTGCCGCCCGGCCCCAAACTGGGCGCCATCCTGCGCGAAGCCTACGACCTCCAATTGGAGGGCGCCCTTGCCACGCGCGAAGCGGCTTTGGCCTGGCTGCGAAACCGGCTTCTGTAGCAGCCTGTCGGACTTACCCCACGGGTGGCGTTGCGCCGAATTTTGGCGCTGGCAAGGAGCAAACGAAGCGGCTGTTTTCTCAGCGCTACTGCCCGAGTGCGGCGACGCCGCCAGCGCCAAAATTCGGCGCAACCCGAAGGGCCGGAGCGATTGGGAGCGTCTGGCAGTGTCGCGGGTTCAGTCAAAGCCCGCTGAGGGGATTCTCCCTCACCCGCTCCTCGCCAGCCACCCCAACTCCCTCCAGCGCCGCCCGTGCGGCAAGTCCGACAGGCTGCTAGCCGCCTTCCAGCCGCAAACCTCGCCCATGCCGCGTCTGCCCCAATCCTGATGCTCCGACAGGCTGCCACGCGGCCGTCAGGGTTGGGGCGCGTTTGCCGTATCGTTCCAACCGCGGAGGGCGGGAGGCGGGCGGGATTCCTCCCGCGAACGCCGCGGTCCCCGCCGCCGACGGGTCCGCCGGGCCGGGCTCAATTCTCCATGTAGCCCAGGCGCTTCCGAATTTCGTAATTGATCTTCCGCGCCGCTTCTTCCAGGTCGTCGGTGATATTATGTTCCCACGCGGCAAAGCTCGATAGCTTGCGGCTGCCGCCCGCCGCCACAAATTCCATCACCGGCATGTCGGGCCCGCCGATCACGCGCATCTCCCCGCTGTCCCGTTGGCCCTTGACCGAAGCCACCGGCACCTCGATTCCCGGCACCCGGTACAACCGGACATGCGCGTACACTTCGGTTGCCCCGGCTGAGGCGCCGGGAAGGAACCGCAACGACGGGTTCCCCTCGTCCATCCGCACAAAATCGCCCCGGATGATATACCCGCGCTCCGGCAGGGGATCGGTCGGCTTGAGCACGTAGGCCGGCGCCAAATCCATCATCTCCATCCGCAGCCGCGCGCTGAGCACCCGCGTCCAATCCTGGAATTTCCCGAGATAATCGGTCCGCTTGGACGATTCCGCGGCCCAACTCTTCATCGCGCTCGAAAAGGAAAAGTCCTCGATGTAAAAAGCCTCCGGTTCCGGAAGGTTCACGTTCGGATTGGTCCGGACGTGTTTCACATCAACCCCGGCGCAGCCAGCCAGGCCCGCCACGACCACCATCCACGCAAATGTGCGCATACCGGCAGACTACGCCGGGAACGCCAACGCTCAAGGAGAAAGATTTGCGCCCCCATCGTCGCGGGCCTCCCCAAAGCCCATCTTGGATTCCGCATCGACGCCGCGCCGCGGGGGCGGTAGCATCCGGCTTGGGATGACAAGTTCCCGATCCAGCTCGCGGACCGCCGCCCCCGCATGGCTCCTCGGCGCCGCCGCCGGTGTGGGCGCCGTTCTCGTCTTCCTCGGTTGCGAATTCGCGGGCTTTTGGCATCTCCCCGACCGCAAATGGCTCGACTGGCTCCAGCAGCATGTCCAAAGCCCGGTCCCGCGCGTGCGGGACAGTTGCGCGGTCGTCGCCGTGGACAGCAGCACGCTCACCACCCACGGCGGCGGCCAGTGGCCCCTCAACCGGCTCGCCTACGCCACCGCCCTCCAATCGATCCTGCCCTATTCCGCCCGCGGCGTCGGTTTTGAAATGCTGCTCGCCGAGAACGAGGCGCAATACACCGTCTTCGACGGCGCCTTCGCCCTGCAAGCCAGCCGCCTGCCCTCCGCGGTCTTCAGCGCCTCCGCCGTCAAAGGCGGCCAGGACTCCGAGCTTCCCCCCAACTTCGAACCCATCCCCGCCGATCCGCGCGCGCTCGCGCGCCTGAACAGTTACCAGTCCGCCATCCTGCCCTTGGAACGCTTCTCCTCCGGCGCCGGCATCGGTTTCCACAATCTCCCCGCCGACGGCGACGGCATCGTCCGCGGCGTCCCCATTGCCTACCGCATCCGCGACCGCGCCTATCCTTCCTTCATCCTCCGCTGCCTCATGGCCTACGAAGGCGCCCGCGCCAGCGACGTCCTCCTGGAAGCCGGCGGCCATCTCTCCATCCGCCGCCGCGGCGAAGTGATCCATCGCATTCCCCTGGACCGCAATGGCCGCCTCCTCATCCGTTTCCGCCCCACCCTGCCGCCGCCTCCCACCATCGGGTTGGACTCCCTGGTCCTCGCCGCCATGCAGAACGACCGCGGCACACCCCTCGCCGTGTGGGACATGGGCCAGCTGCGCGACCAGTTTGTCTTCATCACCCGCGCCGATCCCGCCACCTACCAACCCGTCCTCACCCCCCTCGGCATCGCCCCGCCCGCCAACCTTCACGTCGCCGCCTGGCGCACCATCCAGTCCCGCGATTTCATCAAGACACCGCCCTTTGCGCTCCGGTTCGCCCTCTGCGCCGCCGCCGCCGTTTTTCTCGCCGCGTTCGCCATCCAGGCCGCGCCCCCGTGGCCCTTCGCCGCCGCGGCCTTCGTGATCGTCGATCTCCTGCTCCTCGCCGCCTGGCTCTTCCATGACGCGGGCGTTTTCGCGCCCATCACCGGACCCCTCGCCGCGATGCTCGCCGCCACCGCCGCCGGCACCGCCATCCGCCTGGCCACCCGCGCACCGTCCCGCCACGAGCCCCGGCCCGCGGCCTTGGCTCCGCCCTCCCAGCCGGAACCCCCGCGCCCCGAGGCCGCTCGCGCGCACGCCGAGCCCGAGCCCCGGCGCAAGGTCAAACGCTCAAAACCGGTCCACCCGTTGCTCGCCAAAGAGACGGAGCCGGCCGCCGCGCCCGGAACCGCTTCAGCCCGCACCGAACCCCCTCCGCCAGCGCCCGAAGCGGGAACCGTTCCGCCGGCCGCCGGGAGCCGCCAGGACCGGCCACCCGAGGATTGACGTTCATCGCCGGCGAGGTGCTCAAGGCCTGCGGCATCGTCACTGGGCCGGGGGACGGATGACGGAAACAGCGGCCGGCGCCGCGCCGCCAGCGGGAGGCTGCCGCCGCGCGGGCGGTGTTCACGCCTTGTAATACTCGACCTGCTGGCACGAAAGGTCCGCGACCTTCGCGTGCAGCCGTGTCCTGCCCTCCTCATCCATCGGCTTGAACGACCGCGCCAGTTCCGCCTTTTCCCGCAGTTGCTCCACATCGTCCGGCCCCGTGATCAGCGTGGCCACCGGCAGCGACCAGACAAAACGCATCGCGTCCTCCACCGTGATCCGGTTCGGAATCAACGGCTCCACGCCGGTCTTCCGCCGGTGCCACAGGTTCCGCCCGAAAAAACCGCCATACGCCAGCGTTTTCATCGCCAGCACGGCCGTCTTCGCCTCCACCAATTTTGGCAGCACCTGCCCGAGGAAACTCCGGTAGCCCGGATCGGCCACGTTCACCGGCATCTGGCACGCCTCAAACATCCCCGTCAACTCCAGCACCCGCAGATGCGCCTCCGGCAGCCGGTGCCCCGTGAACCCCACAAACCGCGCCTTCCCCGAAGCCTTCGCCGCCGCCATCGCCTCAAACACGCCCGCCGCCTGGCGGTGGTCCGCGTCCCGCGCCGACTCGACGCTGTGCACCTGCCACAAATCCACATGATCCGTGTTCAGCCGTTTCAACGAACCCTCGAGGTCCCGCTCCGCCGTCCGCCGGTCGCGCGCCATGGTCTTGGTCATCAAAAAAATGTGGCCGCGATACTTCGGCGTCAGGTGCCGCCCATAGACCGTCTCGCTCCACCCGTTCTGATACGACTCCGCCGTGTCAAAAAACCGGATGCCCTCCGCGATCGCCGCCTCGATCAGATCCCGACCCGCCTGCTCGTCCACGCATCCCACATGGAAACCGCCCAGGCCCAGCATTGTCACCTCGGCGCCGGTCCGTCCCAGCGCCCGTTTTGGGAGGACCGGCCCCAATGCGTCGGAGCCGCCGGCCTCCGTTTCCGCATTCTCCGCCCGTCCGCCATCCGCCCCGATTCCGGCCGCCGCCGACAGCGCCGCCAGCTTCAACAAAAATTCCCGCCGCTCCATTCCGGCGCTGGAAAATGGCCCGTGCATCGCACAGACTCTGGAGCCTCGCCGCCCAATTGCAACCGCCATGGCGGCTTTTCCTCTCGCCCGGCTTCCCGCCCTCCTATACCCTTCCGTAGCATGCAGCGGGTGGCCCGGCCTGAATCCCAGAAGATCGCTCCACGCCCGCGCTGCCCCGGCCTGGGTCCGTCCTTGTCAAACCGCCCGCGCCCAATCTGACAACACATCGCAATGCCCACCGAAACCCACTCCCAAATCGCCAGCTTCATCTGGAGCATCTGCAACCTCCTCCGCGGACCCTACAAGCGGAATGAATACCGCAAGGTCATCCTTCCGCTCACCGTCCTCCGCCGGTTCGATTGCATCCTCGCGCCGACCAAGGCCAAGGTGCTGAAGGAGCACTCCGGCATCAAGGCCAAGGGCGAAAACATCATCCGCCACCGCCTCTCCCAGATCACGGGCGTCCCGTTCTTCAACCTCTCCAAGTTTACCCTCGCCAAGCCCGCCGACGGCAGCGGCCTCAACGGCCTGCTCGACGACCCCAACCAGCTCGCGCCGAATCTCAACAGCTACATCAACGGCTTCTCGCCCAACGTTCGCACCATCATCGAGCGGTTCGGCTTCGACGTGCAGATCGGAAAGATGGCCGAAAAAGACCTGCTTTATCTGGTTATCAAGGCATTCGCCGCCATCGACCTCTCGCCCGGCCGCGTGGACAACGTCCAGATGGGCTACGTCTTCGAGGAACTGATCCGCATCGGCGCGGAACAATCCAACGAGGAGGCCGGAGAACATTTCACCCCGCGCGAGGTGATCAAGCTCATGGTCAATCTCCTCCTTTCCCCGGAGAAAGACCTTGCCCGCAGCCACGTCGTCAAGACCATCTACGATCCCGCCTGCGGAACAGGCGGCATGTTGTCCGTCGCCGAGAAATACATCCGCGACCTCAACGCCGACGCCCAGCCCAAGCTCTTCGGCCAGGACTGGAACGACGAAGCCTGGGCCGTCTGCAAGTCCGACATGCTCATCAAGGGCGAGGATGCCGACGCCGTGATCCTCGGCGACACCTTCACCAAGGACGGCTTTGACCGCGCCGCCGACGGCAAGAAATGGACCTTCGACTACATGCTCGCCAATCCGCCCTTCGGCGTGGAGTGGAAGCAGCAGCAGCGCTACATCGAGCAGGAGCGCGACACCCTTGGCTTCGGTGGGCGCTTCGGCGCGGGCACGCCCCGCGTGAATGATGGCGCGCTCCTCTTTCTCCAGCACATGCTGGCCAAGATGCGCGCCCCGCAGGACGGCGGCAGCCGCCTCGCCATCGTCTTCAACGGCTCGCCCCTTTTCACCGGCGACGCGGGTGGCGGCGAGAGCGAGATCCGCCGCTGGATCATCGAGAACGACTGGCTGGAGGCCGTCGTCGCCTTGCCCGAGCAGCTCTTCTACAACACCGGTATCTCCACCTACCTCTGGGTCCTGACCAACCGGAAGGAGAAGCCGCGCAAGGGCAAAGTGCAGCTCATTGATGCCCGCCAGTTCTGGGTGCAGATGGAAAAAAGCCTCGGCAACAAACGCCGCCGTATCGGCGACCCCTCCGACAAAGAGAAAGACCCCGACCACATCGGCGAACTCACCAAAATCTTCGGCAACTTCCGCGACGGCCAGACGCGCACCTTCACGGAGGAAGACCCCATCACCCACCAGCCCGTCCAGAGGCAGCGCGTCATCAGCAAGATTTTCTGCAACGAAGACTTCGGCTACCACAAGATCACCGTCGAGCGCCCGCTGCGGCTGAACTTCCAGGCCAACGCCGAACGCATCGCCCGTCTCGACGACGAGAGCGCCTTCAAGAACCTCGCTACCAGCGCGAAGAAAGACCCCGCCGTCCGCGAAAAGGAAATCGAAGCGGGCAAGGCACGACAAGAAGAGATCCGCGCCTTCGTCCGCACCTTGGGCGACAAGCTCTGGAAAGACCGCGAAGCCTTCCTCTCCCATCTGCGCAAATCTGCGAAATCTGCGGATGTCCGGCTCTCCGCCCCCGAATTGAAGGCCGTGCTCGCCGCCCTTTGCGAACGCGACGACACCGCCGAAATCTGCCGGGACCGCGACGGCCAACCCGAGCCCGACGCCGACCTGCGCGACACCGAGACTGTGCCCCTCAAGGAAAGCATCGAGGCCTACTTCAAGCGCGAGGTGCTGCCCCACGTGCCCGACGCGTGGATCGACACCACCAAGACCAAGATCGGCTACGAAATCCCGCTCAACCGCCACTTCTACCGCTACGAGCCGCCACGCCCGCTGGAAGTCATCGAGACCGACATCAAGCGCCTTGAGGACGAAATCATGAAGATGCTCAAGGAGGTCACGGCATAATCCGCAGATTGACGCAGATGAACGCAGATTTTTCAGAAAGAGAAAGACGGGATCCCGAGACGTTCGCCATCATCGGCGCGGCCATGGAGGTGCATAGGGAGTTGAAGCATGGGATGCTCGAGGCGGTTTACCAGGACGCCTTGGAAGTGGAGTTCCGGCTGCGTGGGATCGCGTTCGAAAGGGAGAAGTTGCTGCGAGTCCACTACAAGGGCCAGGTGTTGAACAGTTACTACAAGGCGGATTTCGTCTGTTTTGGGGGCGTGATCGTGGAATGCAAAGCCCTCTCACAGATAGGCGGGGTCGAAGACGCACAAGTAATCAACTACCTGCGGATTACCGGGCTCGAACGGGCCGTGCTGTTGAACTTCGGAACCCCATCGCTTCAATACAAGCGGCTCGTTTTATCCGCAGATTCACGCAGATGAACGCAGATTTTTAGAAAACAGGGCTAATAATGGACGATCACTGTATATCCGCCAAAAAAGAAATCTGCGCCAATCTGGGTCAATCTGCGGATTTTTTCCTATGAAGCTCCCGGCCTACCCGCGCACCAAACCCAGCGGCGTCGACGGTTCGACTCCTCTCACCGCAGGCTGGCTTGGCGACGTGCCGGAGCATTGGGAGGTAAAGCGTGGGCGTTTCGCGATGCGCGTGAATTCGCCTGCCCCGCGACTCCGCGCCCTCAAGCCGGACGACGAGGTATCGTTTGTGCCGATGGATGCGGTTGGCGTTGGTGGCGGGCTCTGTCTGGAGCAAACACGGATTCTCGCCGAGGGCTCCAGCGGCTACACCGAGTTTCAAGATGGCGATGTGGTTGTCGCTAAAATCACGCCTTGCTTCGAAAACGGCAAAGCGGCCTTGGCGAGTGGCCTTTTGAACGGCGCAGCTTATGGAACGACCGAGCTTCATGTGTTGCGCGCTGGGCGAACGCTGGACCGAGGTTTCCTCTTTTACGTCGCGATTTCGGATACGTTCCGAAAGCTCGGAGAATCGGAAATGTATGGGGCAGGCGGTCAAAAGCGCGTGCCGCCGGAGTTCAATAAGGATTTCCACACACCGCTTCCGCCACTTGCCGAGCAACGGGCCATCGCGGCGTTTCTGGACCGGGAGACGGGGCGGGTGGACCGGTTGGTGGCGAAGAAGCGGGAGTTGATCGAGAGGCTGAAGGAGAAGCGCACCGCGCTGATCTCCCGCACCGTCACCCGCGGCCTGCCGCCAGGGACGGCAATGAAGTATCCGCAGATTTCGCAGATTTACGCAGATGAAATGGCCAAGTTCAGAGCCGCCTCCCCAAATCTGCGCCCATCTGCGTCAATCTGCGGACCCCTCCCCGAAAACCCGCCCCTCAAACCCTCCGGCATTGAGTGGCTGGGGGATATTCCCAAGCACTGGGAAGCAAGGCGTCTGAAGGATGTCGGGACATTGAAGGGCGGGGCTGGATTCCCGCTCGAGGAACAGGGTCTCGAAGATGAAGAGTTGCCATTCTACAAGGTAGGCGACTTGAAGGCGTCTTTGAACGGGTGCGTGATGTCGAAGCCGGAACACACCATCAGCAAAGAGACTGCGCGAAAGCTGCGGGCAACGATCATTCCACCGGATTCAATCGTTTACGCGAAAATTGGTGCAGCGTTATTGCTCAACCGTCGACGCGTGACGTTTGCCGATTGCTGCATCGACAACAACATGACGGCTTATTTGCCGGACAAGCGACGCATCCGAAGCGAGTGGGCATTCTATTGGCTCTCGATCCTCGATTTTGGCGAGTTCATGAATCCCGGCGCAGTGCCCTCCTTCAGCGAAGGCTATCAGGCCGTCCTGCCGGTGCTCCTCCCCCCCCTCCCCGAACAAGCCGCCATCGCCGCGTATCTGGACTTGGAGACGGCGAAGCTGGACGCGCTGGTGGGGAAGGTGGAGGAGGCGGTGGAGCGGTTGCGGGAATACCGCACCGCCCTCATCACCGCCGCCGTCACCGGCAAGATTGACGTGCGGAAGGACGGGGTTCGTGCTTAGATACCGTTGACCATGCGCATTGATGAACTCACCGTTTCCGGCTTTCGTTGTTTTGAGAAGGCGGAGTTTCATTTCTCGCCAGGTTTCAATTTGATCGTGGGCGACAATGGCGCGGGCAAGACATCGCTCCTAGATGCTCTTGCTGTGGCTGCGGGATCCTGGTTGCTGGGCATTCGCGGTTTTGATCAGCGGCACCTTTGGGCAGAGGACGTACGGGTTCGCCCGCAAGGCTCGAATGGTGATTTTCGTTTTGAAGAGGCGGAGCAGACAGAAATCTGGGCGAAAGGACTCCTTGAGGGACGCCTTATGCGATGGGGACGCGCTTTGCGCGGGCGGAAGGGACGTACGACAACGCGTGAGGCCAGTGACATCCGCAAACTCGCGGAGGCGCGGGCGAAGGCGGTTCGCGGTGGCGATGATCAAGCGATGCTACCGCTGATTTCGTATTACGGGACCGGCCGGCTGTGGCAGATCCCGCGAAATATGAAAAAGGAGCTCAAGAACAAGCGCTCTGACCTTTCCCGGTTTCAAGGCTACAAGAACAGCGTTGACCCGCGTTGCAGCCCAGTGGATTTTATGAAGTGGCTGAAGCGGCACGAATGGATTGCCTTCCAGGAAGGGGCAGAACCACCCATTTCGTCCGCCGTAAAGAAGGCGGTACTTAATTGCCTGGAAGGCGGGGAGCGGGTCTGGTTTTCAGCCAAGGAAGAACGGGTGTTGGTGGATGTGGCGGAGCAGGGGATTCATGCTTTCGAGTCCTTAAGTGACGGCCAGCGAAACATGGTCGCGATGGTTGGGGACATCGCAATCAAGGCGGCTCAGCTGAACCCGCAGTTCGGCGCGCAAGCTATCGAAAAGACTTCGGGGATTGTGCTTATTGACGAATTGGACTTGCACTTGCATCCACGTTGGCAAAGGCGGATCGTGGCCGATTTGCAGCGCACATTTCCGATGATCCAGTTTTTCTGCACCACACACTCGCCGCAGATTATTGGCGAAGTGCCGCGCGAAGCGGTGATGTTGCTTACGGCTTCTGGGGTGCAAACACCCGTCGTCGCCTACGGCGCGGATTCCAACTGGATTTTGGAGCACGTGATGGATGCACGGCAACGGAGCAAACCGGCCACGGACCTGATCCATGTGGTCGAGGATGCACTGGAGGAAGGCGACCTAGAGACGGCCAAGCGAGAACTCTTGAAATTGCGGGAAAAGGTCGGTGGAGAGGAGGGAGAGGTCGCCCGGCTGGAGGGAAGCACCCGCAACATGGAAGCGCTGGCCCATGAGAAAGATTGAAAAGCGCGCCGAACCACCAGAGCTACAGCAATGGCGGGCGGCCCATCAAGCCGATCCCGTCGGTGGTGGAATCAACTTCGGGTATGACGAGCTCAGGCAGTCGCCAGAGGTAGTCGACCGGCTGATGGCTGCATTGCTGGCGGAGCAAGGCGGTTTGTGCGCCTACACTGGCCGAAGGATTGACCGCGATTCGACGCACATCGAACACTTGCGCCCACAGACTCCCTGGCAAATGTGCCGGGGACGGGATGTCACCTATTCAAATATGGTGGGGTGCTGGCCGCAGCCGAATGGCCCACGCGGTCCTTATGGAGCCCACCCAAAAGGCCATTGGCCCGCACCTGGGGAGGAAGCGCAGTTTGTATCGCCTTTGAGCAGCGGTTGCGAGACGCGCTTCCTTTTTAATCAGCGTGGGGAAATCAGGCCGGCAGACTCAGCAGATCAGGCGGCGGCAACAACCATTAGCAAGCTGAAGCTCGACCACAAACTCCTGACGGCTCTGCGTCGCCAGGAGATCGAATCCGTTCTCGGCACGACGCGCGGCCTGTCGCTCAAAGCGGCAAGGCAACGGTTGCGCGGGATTGAGAATGCGGAGGTGGCGCTCAATGGCGGTGCGAACGTGCAGCTTGACCCTTACTGCTTCGCGCTAAAACAGGCGTTGACCCGGTTCATCAGAGCAGGCGAAAGAATCAGAAGATTCGTGAGACCCAACTGAACGTCATGCCCAGCCAAACCACCGAACGCGCCTTCGAGACCTACGTCGAGGAAATCCTGCTGAACCACGGCGGCTGGAAACCCGGCAGCCACGCGGAGTGGGACAAGGAACGGGCGCTGTTCCCAGCGCAGGTTTTCGCGTTCCTTGCGGAGACCCAGCCGAAGCTGTGGGCGGAGATGCGGGCGCTGCACGGGACGGGGCTTGAGCCGTTGCTGCTCAACACGCTGGTGAAGGAACTGGACGCCAAGGGTTCGCTCCATGTGCTGCGGCACGGGTTCAAGTTCTACGGAAAGGGCGTCCGGCTCGCCTATTTCAAGCCCGCGCACGGGGCCAACTTCGAAATCCTGGAATTGTTCTGGAAGAATCGGTTGACCGTGACGCGCCAGGTGCCGTGCCATCCCGGTGACAACCGGACGGTGGACGTGGTGCTGGCGGTGAACGGGCTGCCGGTGGCCACCATCGAGCTGAAGAATTTCGGCACCAGTGGCACGTGGCGGAACGCCGTGCGCCAATACAAGGAGGACCGCGATCCGCGCGCGCCGTTGTTCGACTTCAAGAGGCGGGCGCTGGTTCATTTTGCCGCCGACCCCGACGAGGTCCACATGACCACGCGGCTGGCGGGCGAGAAGACGCATTTCCTGCCCTTCAACCGGGGCAGCCATCCCGGCCAGATCACCTGCGGCGCGGGCAATCCTGGGCACGAGTCCGGCTACCGCACGGGCTATTTTTGGGAGGACGTCCTGAAGTTTGAGGGGTTTCTCGACATCCTGGGGCACTTCCTGTTCCTTGAAACACGGGAGGAGAAGGTGGAAGACGGGCGCGGGGGACACCGGGTCGTGGCGCGGGAAACGATGGTCTTCCCGCGCTACCACCAGATCGACGGCGTGCGTAAACTGGTCGCCGGGGCGCAAATAGAGGGAACCGGCCACAACTATCTCATCCAACACTCGGCGGGCAGCGGCAAGACCAACAGCATCGCGTGGCTGGCACACAGGCTGGCAATCCTCCACGACGGCAAGGAGATGAAAGTCTTCGACTGCGTGGTGGTGATCACCGACCGGCAGGTGCTCGACCGGCAGTTGCAGGACGCGATTTACCAGATTGAGCACGCGCAGGGCGTGGTGAAGGCCATCGACCAGGACTCAAAGCAACTGGCGGCGGCGCTGATTGACGGCACGAAGATTGTCGTCACCACGCTCCAGAAGTTCCCGTTTGTGCTGCGCGGGCTGCTCCATGCCGCCGGCGCGGGGAGCCAGGAGGAGGCGACCGCCGACCAGAGAGCCGATGCGGCCAAGTGGCAGGCCGAGATCGCCAAACGCCGGTACGCGATCATTGTGGACGAAGCGCACTCCAGCCAGACCGGTGAGACGGCCCGGGAATTGAAGGCGATCCTTGGGACGGCGGCCCAAGGCGGGAACGGGGAGGAGGAGCCGGATTGGGAGGACCGGTTGAATCAGGTGATGCTGTCGCGCGGACGGCAGCCGAACCTGAGCTTTTTCGCCTTCACCGCCACCCCGAAGGGCAAGACGCTGGAACTGTTTGGCCGCCCCGGATTGGGAGGATTGCCGGAGGCCTTCCACCTCTACTCGATGCGCCAAGCCATTGAGGAGGGCTTCATCCTGGACGTGGTGAAGAACTACACGACCTACGCCACCTACTACCAGCTGGTGAAGGCGATTGAAGACGATCCGAACCTTCCGAAAAAGAGGGCTGTGCGGGCGCTGGCGAAGTTCATGAGCCTGCACCCGTACAACATCGAGCAGAAGACCGAGGTGATGGTGGAGCATTTCCGGCGGAAAGTGCGCGGGCATCTCGGCGGACGTGCGAAGGCAATGGTGGTGGCTTCTTCGCGCCTCCACGCCGTTCGCTACATGCAGGCGTTCGAACGTTACATCGCCAGGAACGGATACACCGACATCCGCCCCCTCGTTGCGTTCAGCGGCGCCGTGAGGGACCCCGATACCGGCATCGAGTACACCGAGCCGGGGATGAACACCGACTGCGTAAGCGGGAGTTCCATCAGCGAAAAGCAGTTGCCGGAGCGTTTTTCGTCACCGAACTACCAGGTGTTGCTGGTTGCGAACAAGTACCAAACCGGCTTCGACCAGCCATTGCTGTGCGCGATGTATGTGGACAAGCGTCTGGATGGCGTGCAGGCGGTGCAGACGCTGTCGCGGCTCAACCGGAACGTTCCCGGCAAGGAGAACCCGTTCGTCCTGGATTTCGTCAACGAAGCCGAGGACATCTACAAAGCCTTCAAGCCTTACTACGACGCGACGAGTTTGCAGGAGGGCTCGGACCCCCAGCAGTTGGAGAAGCTCAAGCACGAGTTGGACGCCGCGCAGGTCTATTTCTGGAGCGAGGTGGAGGCGTTTTCCCGCGTCTTCTACAAGCCCGCCGCCAAACAGGCCGCCCAAGACCATGCGACGATGCAACTCCATCTCCAGCCGGCGGTGGACCGGTTCAAGGCACTGCCGGATGAGGAGAAACGCGGCGAGTTCCGCGAGAAGTTGCAGGGCTACGTGAATATCTATTCGTTCATGAGCCAGATCATGCCCTACGGGGATCCGGCGCTGGAGATGCTCTACAGCTTCGGGCGTTTCCTGCTGCCGCATCTTCCCACGGACGGCGCTCCTGGGCGCGTAAAGATCGGCGACGAAGTCGGTCTGCAATATTACCGGTTGCAGCGGATTTACTCCGGCGAAATCGCCCTGCGCGACGGCGACCCCGAAGGCGTGAAGAGTCCGACTGACGTTGGCACTGGCAAGGCCAAGGACGAAAAGGCGCCCTTGTCGGAGATCATCCAGGTGCTGAACGAACGGTTCGGAACGAATTTCAGCGAGGCGGACCGGTTCTTCTTCGAGCAGATCCGGGCCAAGGCCACGGCCAACGAACAGGTCGTAAAGCTCAAGCGCGCCAATCCGTTTGACAAGTTCCAACTCGGCCTGCGCCAACTGATCGAAGACCTCATGGTCCAGCGCATGTCCGACAACGACAAGATCGTGACCCGCTACATGGACGACAAGGAGTTTGGCGACGCGGCGTTCGCGGTCCTTTCCAAGGCGATTTACGAATCGATTCCGGCGGAAGAAACGCTTCCCAAACCCGCCTGAACGATACCCGGCCGCCGCTGGACGGGAAATTCAAGGAGGACGGAAGGCCCGATGCGGATTGCACCGCTGTGCACCGAGTGGTTGACCGTGTTCGCGCCAAACTGTTCCACCGTGCGGAGGCCCGCGATGATCCTGAATCGCGCAGCGAGGCGGCAACCGATGTAAAAAAGTGTTGTGACCGGTGTGCTTGCGGCCCGGCTTGAAGCCGCAACCCGCAGAATGACAAAGAGATATGCGGCGAGAGGGAATCGAACCCTCGCTACCAGCTTGGAAGGCTGGAGTCCTGCCATTAAACGACCGCCGCTTAGCAACACGTATCCTAGCAGACGCTCCGCCGGTTTCCAGTGAAAAAGGCCGCGCGTTTGCGCCGCGACGCCACCGCGCGTTCTCCGCGTCGCCCGGCATTTTTCCGGCTGGCCGCCATTCGCGGCTTTCCCCGCGCCGCGGCGCCGGGCACAGTGGCGGCATGCGGTGGCGGGACGCCTGGGCCGGTTTGTGGGACGCTTTGCGTCCGGCCCACCTGCGGCGCTGTCCGGTCTCGGACAACACGGCCGCCCTGGGACGGTTCGGCGAGGCGGCGGCGGCTTCGTTCCTGCGGACCCAGGGGATGAAAGTCCTCGTCCGGCGGTTCCGGTCGAAGTCCGGTGAAATCGATCTGGTGTGCCGTGAGGGAAAGGGATTGGTGTTTGTGGAGGTGAAGGCGCGGACGCGGGCGGATTTCGGGCGCCCCGAGGAGGCGGTGGAGCGCGACCAGGAACGGCGGATTGTGCGCGCGGCCATGGATTACCTGCGCCTGATTGGGGACCCGCCGGTGGCCTTCCGGTTCGACATCGTCGAGGTGTACCTGGAGCCCGGCGCCGCGCCGCGGCTGGAACGTGTTCCGGACGTGTTCGAGATACCGGAACCGTACATGTATTAGCCGGAGGCGCGGCGCGCGGCGCGGGGCCGGAGTCCGGCGGTGTTGACGGCGGCGCCGGGCGCCACCAATCTGGCGGCATGGCGGACTCGAATCCCAAGCCTTGGAAACGGGTGGCGCGGCTGATCGCGTTTTCCCTCGCGTGTTACGCAGCCCTTGTGGGCTTCATGACGCTAAACCAACGGCAGATGCTGTATTTCCCCGTCACCCATCCGCCCGAGCAGGCGGAGAGCCTTGCCTCGGGCACCGGCCTGGCGGTGTGGCGCGGCCAGGAAAACCCGGAGGGCGGATACGTGGGATACTTGTCGCGGGCGCCGGGGTCCGTCGGCGCGGCGCTGCTTCTGCACGGCAACGGCGGCTGCGCGGCGCGGCGCGGATTCTACATTTCGCCCATCCAACGCATGGGACTGGATTTGTTCGTGCTTGAGTACCCTGGGTTTGGCGGCCGGGCGGGCACGCCGGCCCAGGAGCCGCTGGTGGCCGCGGCGGAGGACGCGCTGGCGCGGATTCTGGCGGAGGGCGCGCCTCGTGTGTGGGTGGTGGGCGAATCGCTGGGCTCGGGCGTGGCCTGCCAATTGGCGGCGCGGCGGCCCGCGGACGTGGCGGGGTTGCTGCTGGTGATGCCGTTCAACAGCGTGCGGGCCGTGGCGGCGAGCATCTATCCGTGGTTCCCGGCGCGGTGGCTGGTGTGGGACGCGTTCGATTCCGAGGAAGCCTTGCGGCGCTACAAGGGACCTGTGATGGTGCTCACGGCGCAGGGGGACCGGGTGGTTCCGGCGCGGTTTGGCCGGGCGCTGTTCGCGAGCTTCCAGGGTTCCCGCAAAAAGCTGATCGACGTGCCGGGGTTGGATCACGACGCGGCGGGGCTGGCCGCAAAGACGCGGGTGTGGGACGAGGCGGCGCGGTTTTTTGGGTTGGCGGGCGCGGGCGCCGCCCCCGGCTCTGGGGCCGGGCAGGGCTTGAAATCGGAGCCGGAACCGGTAGCCTCTAGGCCGTGAAAACCGTGGCAAGATTCGTCCTGGGAACGGCGTTGATGCTCCTGGCCGCCGGAGCCGCGCGCGCCGGCGAACTGATCATTGTGAGCGGCGGGCCGGCCCTGAGGAAGTGGGAAAAGTCGAAGGTGCGCACCCACGACGTGCACTGGGGCAACTTCGTGGATTCGGCCATGACGCGGATGGGCCAGATCAAGCCCCAGATCAAACCCGGCGACGTGTTGTCCTGGCTGGTGTACCGGCCCGGGTACGTCCGGCGCTCGCAGGAACAGGGCACGGACCTGCTTGCGGTGATCCAGTCGAAAGCCGACGCCATCGGCGTGGAGCTGTTCTGGTTCGACACCCAGGCGCAGTTCATCAACTACCTCAACTCCGGCCGGAACCGGAGCGACCAGCCGATCCTGCACATGGATTTCTTCGGGCACAGCAACAAGGTCAACTGGATGTTCGACTACAGCAACGAGGTGGACGGCTGTTCGACGGTCTTCTTTCACACGCGCGATTTCACGAAACTGGCGCGTGGCATCTTCCATCCCAAGGCCGACCTCCAGAGTTTCGGCTGCCATTCGGGCGAATATTTCACCGGCAAATTCGCCAATGTCACCGGCACAAAAATGACCGGCGCGGTCGGCAAGACCGATTACTCCCTGGGCGGCATGCCGGTGTTGTCCACGTCCTCGGGAAGGTGGACGGAATGAGGCGGCGCGCGGCGGAGCGGCTGGCCTTGGGAGCGGTGTGCGCCGGGGCGGTGCTGGGGCTGGCCGGGTGCGTGACGACGGGCGGGTTGACATCCAAGGGCAGTCCGGTGGACCCCGCCGCGCTCAACGCGAATCCGCCCGCCTATTGGGACGCTCAACGCTACTACGTCGAGAACCGGATGCCGTGGGGCTTCGTGAAACGGCCCGGAGACCCGTGGAACAAGGCGTTCCTGGCGCTGCTCAACGAGGACCAGTGCCTGGCCCCGCACCGGTCCATGGACCGCAAGGACGCCGACCAAAACATGCAGTACAAATTTTACGGCCAGTGGTGGGACAAGAAGGCCTACGACCCCGTTATGAACCGGTTGCTGCCGGTGTTTGTGCTCCAGCGGTTCGAGCCCGTCGGCGTGGGCCAGCCGCTGGGCCAGTCGCTCCAGACCAAGGCCGGCACGCCGGAACGCGATTCCCGCGCCGCCGCGCGTTCCGCCGACCGCCCGCCCGAAACCATCAAGGTGCGCAGCTACGAAGAGATCGAGTGAGCGGGGGCGACCCGCCTCCTTGCGGACGCGGGATGAGTCTGGTAGTCTGGCAGCGATGCGAATTGAGAAGGTCGCGGTTACGCGGTTCCCGCCGTTTGACGGTGGGGAAATCTCCTTGCCTGGCACACCTAAGCCATCGGACCGCGCGGAGGTCCAGTTTCTCGTGGGTCCGAACGGGGCGGGGAAGACACGGCTCCTGAGCGTGATTCTCGCGGCGATTGGGAATAGGAGTGACCTCGCCGCACGGTTGCCTGACGACCGCAAACAGAACGTGGCGGTTCTGGCGAACTTTGGGAAGACATGGGGCTGGTGGTCGGACACGTATTCCCAAGTTGCCTGGTCCCGAGGGGGCGCCGCGGCATTGGGAACTGCGTTTTCCAACGTTCGGGAGGCCTCGCGGGAGGAGATATCCTTCACCCACCCGAACTCCATCCAGGAAATCAACCAAGGCGCCGGGCTGGGCGAAACGCCCTTCGCTCTTGCATTCGAAGGGAGCGTGCGGCTCTCCGATGAGGTGGTCGAGGCGTTGCGCCCGTTGCGCCTGGGCGCGCACGACGCGCTCACGCTTATCGAACCCGATGAAAGCGCGCGAAAAGAGATTGCCCAGGGCTTGGCGAATATCAAGACCCAGTCGGCGCTTGATCTGATGAACGGCCGCGGCCAAAGTCGCTGGGCGAGAATGGCCAACCGGATCGAGGAAGTGGCCGCGTCGATTACGGGACGGACCTTCGTTTATTCTGTGGACGAAGGAACCGGTGGCCTGCGCCTTCGGGTCCGGTGGGGAGGCGATGAAATGAGCGTGTCGGCCCTGCCCGATGGGCTTCGTTCGATCCTGGGCTGGCTGGCCGCGTGCGTGGTGCGGGTTGGCGCGGCCTTTCCCGATGATCCCGACCCTTTGGCCCGGCCGATCGTGGCTTTGCTGGATGAGCCCGAGGGCCATCTGCACCCGAAATGGCAAAGGCAGGTCCTGCCCGCGGTCCAGAGGCTTCTTCCCAACGCCCAGATCATCGTCGCAACCCACTCGCCATTCGTTATTGCGTCGGTCAACGAAGGCTGGATTCACATCTTCCGTCCCGACGAGGCCGGCAAGGTCACCGTGGAGCCGCCCCGGCCCTGCGCCAAAGGGGATTCCTACCTCGACGTTGTCGAAGACATCCTGGGTGTGGACGAATGGTTCGATCCGGAAACCGAGCGGATGCTGGCGGAGTTCCGAAAACTCCGCGACCACGCCGCCAACGGCGGGACTGGCGTCTCGCGGAAGGCGCTGGAACTGGCCGACGAGATCGGGGCGCGGGGGCCGATGCTTGCCGACATGATGGCCCGCGAAAAGAGGAAACTCGCAAAGGCCGCGAAGGCCGTCGAGGCGGAGGCATGAGGGCGCAACGACGGCCCGACGCACCGGAAGCCTTCGCCGAAAACCAGAAACGCTGGAATTCCCGATGGGTTGAGGCGCTCGGGAAAAATCCGGGCGCACGCTTTCGCTGGTATCGGGCCCGGTCGAAATCCGCGCGCGACTGGGCCTTGCCCGTTCTGCGGGAAATGACGCAAGGCCACTGCGCATTCTGCGATTGTTACCCCCTCGAAGACCGCTCTGGGGAGCCGGTCGAGCACTTCATCCCCAAGAGCATGTTCCCCGGGGAAGCCTTCTCATGGGACAATCTCTACTACTCCTGCGAGCTGTGCCAGGGAACCAAGGGCGGCCAATGGGACGATGCCCTGTTGCGGCCCGACGCGGCTGACTATTTGTTTGGGAGGTATTTCGAGTTCGACTTCACGACGGGAGCCATCCGCCCGAGCGCCGGAGCCACGGCTGGCGACTCCTTGCGCGCCACCGCGACGATCCGCCTCTATGGGCTGGACCTCGCCCAGCGCCGACGATTCCGCCTGGTCGAACTTTGGAGATGGAGCCGGTCCGGAAGCGGGAAACTGGTTGATCTGACCGACTGCGCGTATCGGGACTTCCTGGAACTCGCCCCTTGACCCCGGCTCCCGGCATTCCTCCACAAACCCCCGGCACGTTTGCGGCGGGTGTTCGTGCCGCTGATCATCGCGGCGTTCGGGCCGATGCTGGCGGGCGCCCTGGCGGCGGCGTGGTTTGCGCTGCGCCAGCGGTGGGCCGCGGGCGGTGGCGGGCGCACGGCTGGCGCTGATCAACCGGGCGCCGCCGGGGGCCGGCGCGGCGGCGGACCAAGCCGCCTCCATGCAACACCCCGCGGGCGTCTGCTTGATCTTATTGCGCAAGGGCTTCGTCGTTCGCTCGTTGCGTATCTCCGTCCCGGTATGCATCTGGCTCTCCCCTCGCCTTGCGCAAGAATCCGCGGCGCACCCGCCTCGCGGGGTTTTGCAAAGAGCCAGCCAAGCGGCGAATCTGCGGGCTTGCCAGCGCCCGCGGCTTGCCCAAACTCCTGGCCGTGCCCGACGATCTCTTTTCCTTGGAATACGATTCGGGCGGCGGCGACGCCGTCGAGGCCTTCCGCCGTGACCGCCAGCGCGCCCTGGACGAGTTTGCCCGTGCGACCGGCCTGCCCGTTGGACGGAGGGCCGAAGTCGCCTTGCAATGCGGCATCAATCTCCGGGGCATCCTGCTGCTTGAGGACGAGGAACTCTTCGTCCCGACGCGCCGCGCCCAAAACGCCCGGTTCCGGATCAACAGCTTCCGGTTTGGCTTCGACGAGATCGCCTCGGTCGTGGCGATGGAATAAAAAAAAGGGCGGCCGTTTCAGGCCGCCCTTCCTGTTCAAGGATTTGGGTTTGTTCAGCGCCGGCGTTCGCGGTCGCGTCCGCCGCGGTCGCGTTCGAAACCGCGGGTGGCGGGCGCCTTGGCGCCGGAGACGATGAGCGCGCGGCCCATCCACTCGTAGCCGTTAAGGCGCTGCTGGGCGGTCCGTGCCGTGTCGATGGAGTCCATCTCCACGAATCCGAAGCCCTTGGACCTGTGGCCCTCGCGTTCGCGGGCGACCTCGACGTTGCGGACCTGGCCGGCCTGCGAGAAGAGCTCGAACAGATCGCTCTCGCCGGAATCGTAGCTCAGGTTGCCGACGTACAGGCGCGGTGTGGTGACCTCCATCTGCTCGGGTTCACGGCGGTCCTGCGGCGCGTCGCCGCCGCCTTCCGGCGCGGGCTCGGCGCTTTCGCGGAACACCTCGTCCCGCACGGGCGCCTCGGCGTCCTGGCGAAATTGGCGTCCGTCGCGGCTGTCCCTGCCCTCGCGGCCTTCCCGCCCGTCGCGACGGCGGTCGCGGTCCCGGCGGTCCCTGCCGCCGCGGTCTCCGCGATCACCCCTCTCGCCGCGCTCGCCCCGGTCGGCTGGTTCGGGCCGCTCCATCCGGTCGGCCCGGTTGGCCGGGTCAGGGGCTGGCAGGGCCTTTTTGCGTCCGCCTCCGAAGAGGCGCCCGAAGAAGGCGAGGATAGGGTTTTGCTTTGGTTTTTGGGAAGAATCCCGGTTGTTATTGTCGAAGCGGCGCCGGCCGCCGCGGCGGCGCCGTTGGCGCCGTTGTCCCGGACGATAGTCTGTGGCTTCCATGGTGTTGTGTTTTTCGTTCGGGAAGGCTTCCCAGCATCTGGCGCGCCGGGGATAAGCCCCGGCGGGGCGCCGCCTCGTGGATCCGCACGGATCCGAAGCCCGGCCATAAGGCGCCGGGCGGACAAAACGTCCAAAGCGGTGTAGCGCGTCCGGTCCCGTGCGGGGGCAATCGGCGCGCGCAAGAGTCTGGATGGACCCGCGCGGCGGCCGTGGGGTTTCGCGGGGCGCTCTCCGCGCCGCCGTGGGGCGGGGCAGGGGGCGGATTTCCTTGCGAAACCGAAATGCCTTTACGCACTGGGGAACGAACGGCTTGCGCGGGCAGGGCGGGAGCAGGCGCGGGGTTGGTAACAACCCCGTCGCGGCTCACAACATATTGCCCGCCAACCATTTCAGTAGTGGAAGAAGCCTTCCAAGTTCCTTTCGGCGAAGAACCTAGACCGGTTGGATGGCAAATGCAACGGGCATTTTGGAATAATGCATCGAAGGGCGGCGCTGTCCCGCTTTGTGAAAATTGTTTTCATTCGATTGCAGCGTGATTTAAAGAAGGGGCATGCGCGAAGCACCATGGATGGCGCGGCGGCACCGCGCCGCGCATGTTACGATCCGGGACATTGACTGCGCGGACTTCGACGCGGACGGGATGATCCGCACGTTCGAGGAGTGGGGCGTCTCCCTGTTCAGCTTTTTTGCCGGCGGCTATGTCACCACCTATCCAACCGCGTTGCCGTGGCAACGGATGGCGCCGGGGCTCGACGGCCGGGACTTGTGCGGCGCGATTGTCACGGCGGCCCGCCGGGCCGGAATCCTTGCGTTCCCGATGAGCGATCTCGGCGAAATTCCGGAGCCTGTGGCGGCGGCGCACGACGGTTGGGCGGCGCGGCGGCATGACGGGACATTTTTTGTGAAGACCGACGGGATAGTGACGGCGTGTTCCCTCGGTGGATACGTGCGCGGCTGCTCGCGCAAGCTTGTGGCCGAACTGGCGCGGCGGTACCGGCCCGATGGAATCAAGTTCGGCGGCGCCAGTTACGGATTTCCGCCGGACGTGTGCCATTGCGCCGCCTGCGCGGCGCGTTACCCGCGGGAGACGGGCCGCGCGCTGCCGCGGACGATCCAGGAGGCGGGCGCGGCGGAGGGCGGGGCGTACCGGTTGTGGCGGGAGGCGCGGATGCGGGAAACGATCCGTTGGCTGATGGAGATGGTGCGCGAGGCGGCGGGGGCGCCCGGGGTGGGGAACATTGTATGGCGCCTGGGCGACGCGCGGGACATGGAAGACCTGTCGCGCGCGCAGGATTTCACGCAGGTGGAGGTGCAGACGCGCATGCACGTGCCGTCGTCGGACGACGAGGACGCGCTGGACCGGCATCACGTGCCCCTGGACATCGTGAGCACGGCAATGCTGCCGGAGATCGCGCCCGGCCGCTACGCGGCGTTGGTGGCGCCAAGCCCGCTTGCGCTGTCCGCGGCGGCGGCGGAGCTGGCGCGGCACGCGGCGGCGGGGACGGGGATTGTGGTGAGCGGCCTGCCGGAGGACGGGGCGGGCGGGGCGGAGGCGCTGGCGGCGTTGACGGGCGCGCGGGCGGTGGGGGCGGCACAACCCTTCCTGAAGAGCCGCCACACCGGGCCATGCCAGGCGTATATCAAGCAGTCGGCGCCGCACGCCTTGTTTGACGGGATCGGGTTTGCGTGGCTGGCGGTGGCTGGGCCCTGGCGGCCGATGGCCGTGGAGGAAGACGCGGCGGTGGTGATGCGGCGGGTGGAGCCGTTCCGGCTTTTCCCCGAAGGCCTTGCTTTTGCGGACGCGCCCGATCCGGACGAGCCGATGGCGGCCGCGCGGGAAGCGGAGGGCGGGGCGCGCACAGTGCAGTTTGCGTTTCAGGCGGGGCGTTGCGCGCGGCGGGTGGCGCATCCGGACAATTACCGGTTGATCGCCAACGCGGTGCGCTGGGCGGCGCGGGGGCGGGTGCCCTTGCGTTTGGAGGGATTTCCCGATGTGCTGGTTGCCGCGCGGGCGGTGGGGGGGCGGACCGTGGCGCACCTGATCAACACCACGGGGCGGCACCGGTACCTGGAAACGTTCGCGCCGGTGCGCGGGTTGCGGCTGGAGATTGCGGCCGGCGAGCCTCCGGCGCGGGTGTGGCTTGCGTCGTCGGGCGGGGAGCTGCGCGCGGCATGGCGGGACGGGTGGGTGGCGGCGGAGATTCCGGAGCTGGTGGACTACGATCTGGTGGTGGTTGAGTAATGGCGGGCCGGAGAGATGCCCGCGAATTCCGCTTGCGGGGCTGGCCGGAATGGGCCATGTTTGCGGCATTACAGGCGGCGCCCCTTTGGGGGACCCCCGTTGGAGTTTCCACCGCGGCGCTTCCCGTTCAATCCAACCTTCATCCAGGTAGTTTCGTATATGCCAAGATTCAAGCCGCATCGCAGGCGCGGGCGCAATCCGCACCACGGCAACCCACAGAACCAGCCTTACCACGGGGATTCCGGCGCGGGCTTTTTGCCGCCCGACGAATTCGATGACAGCGGCCCCAACTCCGCCGAGGCGCGCCCCTATCCGAGCGACGACGCCGGGAACCTCGCGCAGGCCGCCAACCCCGGCCAGAGCCCGAACGCCATGGGCGGCGCCGCTGGGGACGCCGGGGAGGGCGGCGCGACGGGCGCCGCGGAGGGGCCGCCCGCGCCCCCGCTTAAACCCGGCCTGAAACTGGACCTGGGCAAGCTTCAGGAAATGCCGATGCCCGAGCTTGGGGAACTGGCCAGGGCCGAGTTCGGGATCGACCATTTCGGCACCCTGCGCAAGCACGAGATCATCTTTGAGATTCTGAAACGCAACGCCGCGCGCAACGGCGTGATGAACGCCGAGGGCGTGGTCGAGCGCCTGGGCGAGGGCTACGGCTTTTTGCGGTCGCCGCGATTCAGCTACACGCCGTCGCCGGACGACATTTACATTCCCCCCTCGCTGATGCGCCGGTTCAACCTGAAGACCGGCGACCTTGTGGCCGGCGAAATCCGGGCGCCCAAGGAAAAAGAGCGGTATTTCGCCCTCAACCGGGTGGACAAGATTGAGGGGAAAGCCCCGGAGCGGCAGGGACAAAAGACCCACTTTGACAACCTGACGCCGCTGTTCCCGGACCGGCGGATCATTCTGGAAACGACGCCGCAGGAGATCGCCATGCGCGCGGTGGACCTGGTTTCGCCGATTGGTTTTGGGCAGCGCGGGTTGATCGTCTCGCAGCCGCGGGTGGGCAAGACGATCCTGATGCAGAAGATCGCCAACTCGGTCACGGCGAATTTTCCCAAGGCGCATCTGATCGTGCTGCTCATCGACGAGCGGCCCGAGGAGGTGACCGACATGGAGCGGTCGGTGAAGGGGGAGGTGATCAGCTCGACCTTCGACGAGGCGCCCGAGCGGCACACGCAGGTGGCGGACATCGTCATCGAACGGGCGCGGCGCCTGGCGGAGCAAAAGATCGACGTGGTCATCCTGCTGGACTCCATCACGCGCCTGGCCCGCGCCTACAACACCGTCCAGCCCCATTCCGGCCGGATCTTGTCGGGCGGCCTCGACGCCAACGCGCTGCACAAACCGAAACGGTTCTTCGGCGCGGCGCGCAACATCGAGGAGGGCGGCAGCATCACGATCATGGCCACCGCGCTGATCGAGACCGGCGGCAGCAAGATGGACGAGATGATCTTCGAGGAGTTCAAGGGCACCGGCAACATGGAAATCCACCTGGACCGCGCCCTCTCCGACCGGCGCATCTACCCGGCCATCAACATCGCCAAGTCCGGCACGCGCAAGGAGGAGCTCCTCTACCACAAGGACGAGCTGCCGCGCATCCACATCCTGCGCAAGGCGCTCTCCAGCGCCCCGCCCGCCGAAGCAATGGAACTGCTCATCGAACGGCTCAAGAAAACCAAGACCAACGCCGAATTCTTGATGACGATGAACCTCAAGGAATAGGGCGCCCGCTCCCCGCCGCACTCCCCACGGCCGGAACCGGCCTACTCCTTGGCTTCGGGATCGATGATCCGGTAGCCAACACCCCGGATCGTCTCGATGTAACCCCCTTTGGCGCGAAGCTTGTCGCGGAGCCGACGGATGTGGGTGTCCACCGTGCGCGTGTCCACGGACGATTCGTAGTCCCAGACCTCGTTGAGCAGGCGTTCGCGCGTCTGCACGCGCCCCCGGCGCTCCATCATCAGGCCCAGCAGCTTGAATTCCGTCGGGGTCAAATCCAGCACCACGCCGTCCACGGTCACTTCGTGGCTGGAGCGGTCCATGACCAGCCGGCCCACGCTGAGCTTTTCCGAAGGCGACGCCGCGCCGCGCCGCCGGAGCAGGCCCTTCACCCGCAGGAGCAGCTCCCGCGGGCTGAACGGCTTGGTCACGTAATCTTCCGCGCCCAATTCAAGGCCAAGGACCTTATCCACTTCGTCGCCGCGGGCGGACAGCATGATGATGGGGATGTTGGCGGTCGCGGGAGAGGCCTTGAGCTTCTTGCAAAGCTCGGTCCCGTTCATTTCCGGCAGCATGACGTCCAAAATAATGAGGCTCGGAGGGGACGTCTGGACGCGGCGCAAGGCGGAGGACGCGGTTTCAGCCGTGGAGACCTGAAACCCGGCTTTCTTCAGCGTCATGCTTACCAAATCAAGCACGTCGCGTTCGTCGTCGATCACCAGGATGCGTTGCGCCATGCGTGGGCGGGAAGGTTAGTCCGCCCCCACCTTTTGCGCAAGAAACGGATTGTTACAATTGTGTGACAAAATGGAGGGTGCCCCGCACCCGGCCCGCGCCTTGCATTCCCACCGGCACGCGCCCATGCTCCGATGAATGCTGGAACAACCGCCCATGCGCCCGGAGGGCTCCTCGCAACCGCCGGCCGCGGCCGCGCGGGCGCGCCGGGGCATAGGCCTGGCCCATGCGCTCCGCGGGTTGCGCGGGATGCTTGCCACCCAGTGCAACGCGCGCATCCATCTCGCCGCAACGGTCCTCGCCATCGCGGCCGGCCTCGCGGCCGGATTGCGCAAGGACGAGTGGTTCTGGATTGGCGCCGCTGTCATCGCGGTCTGGACCGCCGAGGCGTTCAACACCGCGATTGAACTCCTGGGTGATGCGGCCGCACCGGCGCCCAACCCGCTGGTCGGCGCCGCCAAAGACACAGCCGCCGGGGCGGTGCTGGTGGCCGCCGCCGGCGCCGCCGCCGCCGGGGTGGCCATTTTTCTTCCCCGGATACTGGAGCGGATTTCTCCGGGCTCCTGAGCCGCCGCCATGCGAAACCAGGCGGAGACCCCGTGAACGATTCCCCCGCGGATCTTGCCATCCTGGCGCTGGCCGTTGTCTTCGTGGGGATATCGAAGGCCGGGTTCGGCGGGGGCACCGGCGTTCTCGCCACCCCGCTGATCGCCACGGTGATGGACCCGGGCAGGGCCGTCGGCATCCTATTGCCGCTGCTGCTCGTCTCCGACGCCGTGGCGGTCTGGCACTACCGGCGGGATGTCGTTTGGAGGTCGCTGGCGCGGGCCTGGCCGGGAACGGTGGCCGGCGTGGGCCTGGGCGCGCTGGCGTTCGCGGCCATCAAACCCAACGAGATCAAGGCGGTCATCGGCGGAATCTGCCTGGCGTTTTGCTGCCTCCAATGGTTCCGCCACTGGATTCTGAAAAAGGAGGAAGGCTGGCGCCCCGGCTGGATCGGCGGGACGCTTCTGGGGACGGCCGCGGGCGTCTCCTCGACGCTCGCGCACGCCGCCGGCCCTGTGATGGCGATGTACCTTCTGCCGCAACAGCTCAGCCCGGCCCATTACATGGGCACGAACACCGTCTATTTCGGCGTCCTCAACA